>CACZSO010000296.1 GCA_902783795.1 uncultured Eubacteriales bacterium | reverse complement strand
CTTTCCTATGAAGCTGTGGCTGAGTACGATCCGGAACGTCCGGATCTGCCGGAACGGGTCCGGGAACAGGTCAATATACAGATCAAGTATGCCGGTTATATCGAGCGTCAGGAACGGCAGGTGGAACAGTTTAAAAAGATGGAAAAACGGCTGATACCGGAAGACCTGGATTACGATGAAGTACCCAGTCTCCGGATCGAGGCCCGGCAGAAATTAAAGAAGATCCGTCCGGCATCCATCGGTCAGGCCTCCCGAATCGCAGGCGTTTCCCCGGCAGATTTGTCAGTGCTGGTCATCTGGCTGCAGAAAATTCAAAAAAGTACGGAATGAGAATGATCGCAGCTGGAATCATTGTAAGATAGTGGTCAGTCTGCTGCCGCATATAGAGTTTTTTTTCAGAGGAAATGTCAGCAGGCAGTCCGGAACCGATAAAGAAAAGCATAAAATGGTTTTTTAAGATTATATGTGAAGAAAAGGAAAGAAGAGGAGAATGACGGAAAATTATCTTGATACAGTTTTTACAACAGAACACTTTTCTTTATCAGAACTGCAGCTGACACAGTTTCAAAACTACTATGAGCTTTTAACTGAGCGGAACAAAGTGATGAACCTGACGGCCATCACTTCCTGGGAAGAAGTCTGCGTTAAGCATTTCCTGGATTCTGTAATGCTGTGGAAATATATAGATGCAGCCGTCAGGATTCCCGAAGGAGATAATAAGAAACAGGAGAGATCCGAAGAGGGGTTTAACGAAGAGATCCGATACTCTGTGATCGATATCGGGACCGGTGCCGGGTTCCCTGGACTGCCGCTCAAGATCCTGCGGCCGGAGATCCGGCTGACACTGCTGGACGCGCTGCAGAAAAGGATCGATTTTCTGGATGAGGTGATACGTGCCACCGGATTACGTGAAGCGGAAACAGTACACGGCCGTGCTGAAGATGTGGTAAAAAAGCACCGGGAAAGCTATGACCTGGCGGTTTCTCGCGCCGTAGCCTATCTCCCGGTGCTGGCTGAATATTGTCTGCCCTTCGTAAAGACCGGAGGGCTGTTTGCCGCGTATAAATCAGGGGATGTGGAAGAAGAATGTAAAGCCTCGGAAAACGCATTGGCCGTTCTGGGTGGTGAGCTGGAAAAAACAGAGAAATTCGTGCTTCCCGATGGTTCTAAACGGTCTCTGCTTTTGATCAGGAAAGTCAGCGCAACTCCTGAAAAATACCCCCGCCGCTCAAAGAAAATAGATAAGGAACCTCTGTAAAAACGGAGTGCCTCCGTTAATTTTTACCGATATGATCGGACCTCGCATTAAATATCCGTCAGATTTTGTTTTTTCCAAAAATCTCGCACACCAATTCTCGGGACCTGTCATTTTTCAATATCACATATTCCCCATCCGGCAGTTGAGGCTGCGGTTTTTCTTTATACAGATATTTTACCGAGTGAAAGGCTTTTTTGCTAAATATAGGATATAAATGTCCTCAAACACCACTTTGCCGCTGTTTTCCCGGACCACATTCCGAAGCCCTTCGAAGAACTGTGTCTTATAAGGTTCCGGAATGACAATATGATCGCAGTGGGTACCGCAGAAAGAGACATACTCGTCCGGATCCATTTCGCGCCTTCCATGGAAATCATGCCGCTGAAAATCTATATAACCATAGTTTAGAGCGGCATCATATTTGAAACTGCCATGGGTATAAGGAATGGCCGGCTTAAAATACTGATCATATATCTTCTGGATCTTCTGATAAAGATCTTCGTTCGGCGTTTTATAATCTGCCTTTGTCAGTATCATGGCCAGAACCCCGCCCGGGTAAAGCAGTTCATAAGTCTTTGAAAAAGCCACTTCTTCCGGGATCCACTGTATGGTTGCGGCGGAATAGATCATATCAAATTTCTGTCGGCCGAAATCATGAGTGATGAAATCATCATTTACGATATGGAAGTTGGAAAAGCGGCTGTATTTTTCCTGCATTCTTGCATACAGATGTTCCCCTAGCTCGATGGCATTATAATCGCAGCCTGTTCTTAGAATAGGATCTGTCGCCTGGCCGGTTCCCGGACCTAATTCCAGAACTTTTTTCTCTGGACCGATCTTTGCAAAGTCGATCAGATAGTCAAATAATTCCTGGCTGTATCTGGGCCTGAACTTATCGAACTGTTCAGGGATCGTATCAAAGATCTTTCTGAATTCCATGCAGGAACCTCCGAAAACACCGCTTTTTAAAGCTTCATATCTCCTTCTTTGACCCAGCCCAGGTTTTTCACGAAAAGGTGGAAGACCAGGGACAAGACAGCCGGGAGGATGAAGGATATCATGACCAGGCCGATCCAGTCAAAGGCGGTGATGCCAGCTTTCACACCGGAGGCCACATCATTGACCCAGCCGGTGTAGACACCTATCTGACCTACCAGACCGCAAGTGCCCATGCCGGAGGAGACCGGAGCACCGTTCATCTGCAGCTTGAAAAGACAGGTGGAAATAGGACCGGCCACAGCGGAAGCCAGGGTAGGCGCGATCCAGATCCGCGGGTTCTTCACGATATTGCCCATCTGCAGCATGGAGGTGCCGATGCCCTGAGACACCAGGCCGCCCCACCGGTTCTCTTTGAAAGAGATCACCGCGAAACCGATCATCTGACAGCAGCAGCCCGCCACCGCAGCGCCCCCGGCCAGGCCGGTAAGTCCCAAAGCAGCACAGATAGCGGCGGAAGAAATGGGCAATGTCAGGGCCATACCCACCAGGACGGCCACTAAAATGCCCATCAGGAAGGGCTGGAGCTCAGTGGCCCACATGATAAGATCGCCGACCCAACGGGCAGCTTTGCCGATGGGCGGGGCGATGAGCCAGCTTAAAAACACACCGATGCCGATGGTGACCAGCGGGGTCACAAGGATATCGACCTTTGTTTCTTTAGAGACAGCTTTGCCGAATTCCGCAGAAATGATAGCGATGATAAGTACGGCCAGTGGACCGCCGGCGCCGCCTAAGGCGTTGGAGGCGAAGCCCACGGTGATCATGGAGAACAATACCAGCGGAGGACATTTCAAGGCATATCCGATGGCAACAGCCATGGCCGGGCCGGACATGGCAGAAGCAAGGCTGCCCACCGTATAGGAAGTATCTCCGACGGTAGCCACCGGTTTTATCAAAAAGCCAATGTTAAACTGAGTTCCGATGGTGCTGATGATGGTGCCTATCAGAAGTGAACAGAAAAGACCCTGGGCCATGGCGCCCAGCGCATCTATTCCATAGCGTTTTAAAGAAATCTCTATATCTTTCTTCTTTAGAAAAGCTTTAAATCCCTTCATTTATGCTTCTCCTTTCCTGTTCTGATTGCTTCTAATGATACCCCGAAGTTGAAAAATCGTCAAGCATTCCAGAAAAGTCGGTTCTTGGCAGGAATAAAATATTCCCTTAACTTCGCCGGTAATGACAAAGATAAGGGAATATTCGGTATGACCAGCCTTATACGGGATCATTCAATGATCTCTCCGGCAAACAGGATAGCTGATGTATCATTGCAGGTCGTATAGATGTAGAATGAAAAAGGCTGATCGGCTGTGAATTCCTTCGCTTCCTGCGGTTCGATTGCGGCACATTCATCCATCATGATGGCCGTCACGGCCGCCGCTTCAACACCTTCCTCGTCCAGTTTGATGCGGGTCTTCTGGATAATATCACTGACATAGACCGGATGATCGATCATAGCGGAAAAATCTGCGCTGTCCCCGTCGAAAGCAAGGCTGACCCCATACTTCTTCAGGAAGTCCACCAGTTCTTTGTTGGAGAAGTCTGTTTCCAGATCTATTTTTGGAATCGTGACTTTCACAGACTCTTGGCTTGCCCGGGAAATCTTCTCTCCGAGTCCTTCCGTGGAACCGAGCACGAAGGCCATGGAAACGCCACTGTCCATGGGCAGGATCACCAGTTTCGTGGTTTCATCTTCAAAATAAGTGTATTGATCCTCTGAAGTCATGAATTCTTTCCGGGTCGTCTTACCGTTCCGGGCGTGGAAATCCCCTTCCTGCGTCAAATACTCTGCAAAAGAGGTCTGCCAGGAATCTTTGAAATACAGCGCGTTCATAAGAACGATGGCCAGTTCTTCAGTAGGGTAATCATCCGAAAGGAGTTTCGGGATCAAATGTTCTGTCTTAATATCCGCCCATTCATTGATCTTTTCGACAGCATCGGCCTGCGTAAAGAAGCGGTATTCAGCGGCATAGTTTTTCTCGATAGATTCCCGAAAGGCTTCCTTAAAGTCCTCCCGGACCCAGTCCGCTTTCCAGACAGAGTTGGCGACACGAAGCGCACGGAAAGGCTCCGGGCTGTTCTGAGGAAGCCAGCCTTCTTTTACCTGCTCTTTATATTCCACAATGTCACGCTCAAGGTCAGATGCGAAATACTCGACGAAACCATTAAAATCCAGGCAGTACGCTGTCCATGCTTCTTCAGACTGGACGCCAAGCGCGCTTAAGAGTTCCGTTTTTGTGTCGCCTTCTGCTCCGGCCAGAAGCAGCCCCAACGCATAACGGAAGGACAGCGGAGATGCCATATAGTTACCGTCGGCTCTTTCAGAAATAAACTTGAGGAAACGTTCGTCAAAAGAAGACGCAGACAACGTCGGTTTAATGTTCTCAATTTTCCTGAAGCTCATGTTTTCAGCCCAATGTACGGAAGAAGGTCCTTCGTATCCGACTACAGTGATCATTTCTTCGATCGCATCTGAAAGAGCATCCCTGCTCAGGCCTTTATCAGCATTTATGGCAAAAGAATAGCCATCACTCTCCCAGCTTGCACTGTATACGAGCCCCTTGTCTCCCCTCAACAGAACGTCCAGGCCATGCATCTTTACGGTTTCTTTTTCAGCATACTCGTTATAGTCGCCGGAAATATCGCCGCTTCCTGCGCCTTTCCGGATCATGATCATACCAGTGTCCTGTCCGTCAGGATCTCCGTCAAAATACAGTACCTGGATCATGGACTTTTCTATAGCCTGGATCATCTTATTCGGATAGCCATCAAAGGAACCAGGAATGGCAATGTCAAAACCTGCCAGCCGGGCTGCCTCACTCAGCGAAGCGCAGTCCACCCAGGGGTTGGGAATCTGCACATTTCCCGGATTATCCGACGTGCTTTTGATGTCGGGTGTTTTCTGTGAACAGGAAGTTATTATGATCATCAATGCAGCAAGAATCAGTACAAGACTTCTTTTCATGGCAGTTTACCTCATCTCTTTTTCGGACGGCTCTGATTTGCTAAGGTGTAGTTTTTTGCCGCCTATCTATATAGACATCAAAATCACTGACATGTTACTTTCAGATCAAAATCTTTATTGATTTGTTGCTGTTCTTCTGGCCGAAACATTTTAAAATTTTATTGGTGGAAGGCGTAAAATCACCGGTGTTGGCGTGCCCATATCGAAGACCCGATCCATTGTACTTGGGAAAGCAGACGCCTCATTCCAGATCAGGCATAAGATAGTCGGTGCCGATCGCTTTGTTTATTCTGAAAAAACAGCAGGTTCTTTAAAGGATAACGAATTCTCAAACAAAAGAAATTTAAAATTTTTTTAAAATAGCTCTTGACAAAGCCGCCTGCTGGCGCTACCATAAGCAGGAATTTAAAAATATTTTTAAATAGCATGTCTGGAAGGGTTTGTTATGAGCGAGACGAATATTTTTAAAGTGCTGTCAGATGCGCAGCGAAGAGATATACTGGTCATGCTGAAAAATGGACGGATGAACGCCGGGGAGATCGCAGAGGCGCTGAATGTAACGCCGGCGGCCCTTTCTTATCATCTGAAACTGTTGAAAAGCGCTGACCTGATCATGGAGTATAAACAAAAGAATTTTATTTATTATGAGATCAATACATCGGTGTTTGAAGAACTGATCTTATGGATAGAGCAGTTTGGAGGTAACAGAAAATGAAAAAGATAATGTGGATCATATCATTTATTTCAGTGGCCATAACGGCAGCGGCCATGACTATCCTGCCCGACAGGGTGCCCATGCACTCGGATATGGCCGGGAACATTGACCGGTGGGGCTCGAAATATGAAAATTTTATCTTCCCCGCCATCATATTGGCGCTGGCCCTGACCATGCACCTCATCATCCGGTATTTCGAAAAACAGACAGAAAAAGGAAAAACAGAAAAGGACAGGGAAGGCGCCCGGTCCAATGTAAAAGTCCTGGGCATCGTAGGGGTGGTCATGACGGCCATGTTCACCGTGATGCAGTGCTTTATCCTGTATGGCGCATATACCGGAGCGAAGGAAAACGCGGCAGAAATGACGGTGAACATCGGTAAAGTCTCCTGTATCCTTTTGGGACTGATGTTCATCATTCTCGGGAATTTTATGACGAAGACCCGCATGAACAGCGTCGTAGGAGTCCGGACCGGCTGGAGCATGTACAATGATACGACCTGGCAGAAAAGTAATCACTTCAGCGCCATCGTTCTGATCATAGCAGGCCTTCTGACTATCCTGACAGCCATGCTCCTGAAGAATTCCCTGGCTATACTGCTGATCATGCTGGGCTATCTGGCAGCGGCAGTGATCTTGAGCCTGATCTATTCATATAAAGTGTATAAAGCGGAGATCATGGCAGAAAAAGAAGGAGATAAATGATGGCGGGACAGGTTTCAGGTGCGGCTATCGGCGGCATGATCGTAACAACGCTGATCTGTCTTGGCATCCCGGCGGCAGCGCTCATTTATGGGGTCGTGAAGAAAAAGGGTACATTTATCAGTGTACTTATCGGGGCAGGAACGTTTATCGTTTTTGCCCTGGTACTTGAAAATATGCTGCACCTTTTGATGCAGACGGTCTTTAAGGAACAGCTGACAGAAAATCTCTGGCTGTATGCGCTGTACGGCGGTCTCGCCGCAGCTATTTTTGAAGAAACCGGCCGTTTCCTGTCCATGAAGTTCCTGATGAAGAAATCCTTGACGAAAGGCAATGCCTTTATGTATGGGATCGGTCATGGAGGCGTGGAAGCGATCATCGTGACAGGAACGACCTGTATTTCAAATATCGTGTTTTCAGTGATGATAAATGCAGGACAGCTGGAGAAGCTCGTATCCGGTCTGGAAGGCACCTTGAAAGAACAGGCCATGACGCAGATCTCCGCATTATGGACCACGCCGGACCATCTTTTTTATCTGGCCGGCGTGGAAAGGATCAGTGCTTTTGTTTTACAGCTTTGCCTGTCATACTTCGTTTACCGGGCGGTAAAAGAAAGAAAACAAAGCCGGTTTCTTCTGGCATTGGCCATCCATTTCATTGTAGATGCGGGAATCGTGCTGCTGTCAAAAACCTGCTCCATTTATGTGACAGAGGCAGTGCTTATCATCTTTGTCGCAGTGCTGGCGTTTTTTATCTGTCGTCAGTATAAAACGGAACAGGCATAAGGACCAATGTTCCTTTGCAGCTTATTTTAACATCGCCCCTATGCCTTCCACATCCAGTGCTCCTACAGTGTCTTTATAGATGCCGCCGGAAACGGAGACGGTGGGCATGGGGATGAAGTTTGATCTGGGACAGGCCAGGGGCTGAAAGACCGGGTCTGCGATGACATTGCGGAAGGCAGAGGCTATGATGCGGATCTCCTCCTCGTCAATGGTGTGCCAGCGCGCCAGGCCATCCGAAGAGAAAAGATCCAAAGCCTCTGCATTGCCTAAAGCCTTTGCCAGACTGTAAGCCCGGACATCTTCTCCGATCACTAAAGTAGACCCATGCGGTTTCTCATAAGCCTTCAGCGGCAGCCCCACAGTATAGGGGATGCCGTATTTTTTATTTAAAAATTCAGCCGCAGCCAGGCCGGACCGGGACACTACCACGATCTTTTCCGCATTCTGCATGTCGGATAGATCTTCAAAACTCACATCAAAGCTTAAAGAGGTCCGAAGATCCGGGAAAAGCTTCAAAACTTCCCGGGAAGCCTCGGTATTATTATCATCCAGGGGCAGAAGGCCTATGACCAGAGTCCCTTTATTCTCTGTTTTTTCGCCGGCAAAGCGCTCAGCCAACGCCAGCAGGACCCGGGAAGCGCCTTCCACATAAGAGCGGATGCCGTTGCAGTCAAAGCCGAAGGAAGGAATGCCGCAGCGCTCCTCCGTTTCTTTTGCGATACCCTCAAAATCCGTGCCCACAATCATGGGGACAGAGCTTCCGATGTAGGCGATCATGGACGGATCCAGGGTTTCTGCGGCTTTTACAGCCTTATCGATCAATACATCGTCATTTCCCATGACAGCGTCGATCTCTGTCAGGCCGCTGGAATAGACCGTGCCGGCTTTTTCATGCCACCGGGGCTCATCAAAAGAAACATAATTTACGGTACACCCGGAGGCATCATGGATCAGGACCAGGGCGTTCAGTTCATATAAAACTTCACAGGCGCCGCCGTAATCCGGCGCGAAGGGGGGAAGAGTCAAAAATAAGTCTTTCATCTTCTTTCCTCTTTCTTTATCTCCCGGGCGGACCGGGGGTGATGATAAGCTTGTACGATGCGTTCTCCCAGCTTCTTCAGTCCGTAGAAGCCCCATTCGCCATTGTCATAGAACAGGTTTACGGTGCGGGAGGCGCCTTCAAAGGAAGCTGCCGCCATGCCGATAGCGATGACAGGCTCGGATCCGTCATAGGAGCGGTCTTTCGGCACCCTGATGTAACCACTGTCCACATCCGGGGACACACGGGAAACATCGTCTGCATAGACAGAGCGGACGGTAAAGCCGCAGGAGGTCAATGTTTCTCTTAATGCGTCAGGAAACAGTGTCGCCGTGGAATCGATGACCAGGGCGGTCCCATGGATCTGTTCTGCGCAGGAACAAAGGAAAGATCTGGTTTCTTCTTCCATGGCATCCAAGTCCGGCAGCGGCAGGGAAAGGGCTTCTGAAACCGCTTTCAGTGTGGCTTTTATGGATGGAAGATCATAGCGGAGGAAGAAAGGCAAAAAGGGTGTTCCATAGCGCTCTTTCAGCATTTTGCAGGCAGAAAGCGCGAAGGGCATGACACCTAGGTTAAGGGAGGCGCTTCTGACCGCCAGATAATCCTCATAATCATCACTGGCCTGGATATGAAGGGCGCGGTAGCCATTATCAGTCAGAAGGCGGACCAGCTCACACTCCGGGTCGAAAGCAATATTGGCTCCGATAAAGGCTACGGTCTTTTCTTTTGGCACCGTTTCTAAAGGCAGGGCCTGATACATATCATGCTGCAGGGCCACCAAAGGAAGATCCCCGGAATAACGGGTGATGGGGCACATTTTCAGTACTAAACAGTTCACATCAGGGTACCGGGCCATGATCTCTTCTGTCTGGAAACTGTGGTCATTGCCCAGCATGGCATCGATACAGCTGACATATAAGATCAGCGCCTTCGGCCGGGGACTGACCCGTTCCAGCACCTCACAGGCCGCTTCGATCGTCTTTTCTTCATAGTTGCCGGAGACGATGTCCTCTTCCGTGAGGGCCAGTACATCGATCCGGTCTTTATAATCATATTTGATGGCGTTCAGGCAGATGATCCGCGCACAGGAAATGGGACAGACAAAAAGGATCCGGCTTTCCGGGATATCCAGGGCGATCCGTGCCACGTCCCAGCCTCCGTGATAAGGATGGCAGTACCGGGGCAGGCCATTGGTTTTATCAGCAATCATTCTTCACACTCCCTGAGGACGTTTTGGGCCATTTTCCGGTATACATCCGCCATTTCGCTGTCAGGGAAAGCGGCAACAACGGTCTTTCCCAGGGCTTCTGCCTGCTGGACCGTACCGCTCCGGGGAATGACAGAAACGATTTTAGAATCGATATCGTCCGCGAATTCTGCCACTCTCTCCTCTTCATCTTCCACGTTCCGGCAGTTTAAAAGCACGCCCCGAAGCCGTGCATAGCCCCGGGCTTTGAAATTATCCACGGCTATAGCAATGTTTCCGGCAGCATAAATAGCCATTTTTTCGCCGGAAGTCACCACAAAAACGTTTCTTGCATAGCCGTTTCTTATGGGCATGGCAAAGCCTCCGCAGACCACATCCCCCAGCACATCGTAAATGACGATATCCGGCTGATAACGCTCAAAAGCGCCTAAAGCCTCCATTTTTTCAAAGGCTGTGATGATACCGCGGCCGGCACAGCCCACCCCAGGCGTGGGTCCGCCGGCTTCGATGCACACGACGCCGCCGTCACCGATGGTGACAAAATCCTCCAGCGCCACATCATTGCCCTTCTCCCGGATCGCATCCAGGACGGTGGTGATCTTCTGGCCTCCGGTCAAGGCGCCTGTGGAGTCCGCCTTGGGATCGCAGCCCACCTGCATGACCTTATAGCCCATTTCAGACAGGGCCATGGAAAGATTAGAGGCGGTGGTAGATTTCCCGATGCCGCCTTTTCCGTAAATCGCTATTTTTATCATAATTTGTCCATTTCCAGTATGTTTCCGCCGATGATCTCCTGCTCCTCCGGGGAGTGGGAGGACAATATAACGGGGATGGTCAGGTTTTTTAAAAGAGGCGCCAGCCGTTTTATCAGCGGCAGGTCCATGCCTTTGAATGGTTCGTCCAAAAGGAGCAAGTCCGCCGGATACGCTAAAGCGCGGGCAAAAGCTACACGGCGGCGCATGCCTCCGGAAAGAGATGCCGGCCGGCTGTGGGCTTCTGCCCCTAATTCCACAGCTTCCAGCAGCTGTCTGGCCTTGGCTTCATCGTCGCAGACGATCTCAATGTTTTTCAAAGCGCTGAGCCAGGGAAACAGCCGGTCATCCTGGAACATAAGGGAGATCCGCTCCGGCCGGTCCGTGATCTGCCCCTCTTCCGGTGTGATCAGGCCGGCAATGGTATGAAGCAACGTGGTTTTTCCGTAGCCGGAAGGTCCGGTAAGCAAGGTGATCCCGGGGCCGAATTCTGCAGAAAAGTGATCCAGCACCTTTTTCTCCCCAAAGGACACACAGAGATTTGTGATCTTCATGAGGCTGCCTCCGGTTTCTTCTGTTTTTTCATGAAATGCTGCATCAATTTCTCAAACATGAAGCTGAAAAGGATGACGATAACCGTCCAGGCGAACAGATCGGCCGTCTCCAGATACAGTTTACTGTAATACATGTTGGCGCCGATGGCCTTTTTGGGCAGTGCCAGCACTTCCGCAGCGATCCCTGCTTTCCAGGCCAGGCCCAGAGCCGTCAATGCACTGGAGAAAAAATAGGGAAGGACCGAGGGAATGTATACGTATTTCAGCGTCTTTCCGCGAGTAAAACGATACATTTTTGCCACTTCCAGCAGCGACTGGTCCGTTTCCTTAATGCCCGTGGATACATTGCCGAACACGATGGGGGTAACTAAAAGGGCCGCGATGAACACCGGCACATAGGTGTAAGGGATCCAGAGCATGATCAGGATGATGAAACTGGTCACGGGGATAGAACTGATGATGCGCACCGCGGGATATATAAGTGCGTTCAGGGCCCCGGACAGGCTGCACAGCACTGCCAGCAGCACACCGGTAAGGCACCCGGACACAAAACCGCCCAGGACCCTGAGCAGTGATGTGGCTATCACCTTAAAAAACTCCGGGCCCCGGACGATATTATATAAATGACGGGCTACGACCCAAGGAGAAGGAATCAGGAGCTCCTGATTAACCTTAAGAGCAGCCGCAGCCCAGATCGCCAGCCAGAACAAAAGGACAGACAGGCCGATCAGATATTTGTACTTACTCTGCCTCATAATAGAAATCATCGGCCGGCATTGCGCCGCCTACAGACTGGGGATTCGCATCGAACAGAACCTGGAAATAGCCTTCCAGCACTGTGCGGATGTTTTTCCCGGTGATGCAGACGATGCTGGCGTCAGGAATGGCAAGCTTCGCGATAGCAGCGCTTCCCACGATTTCATATTTCGCGACCAGTTCGGCAGCATCATCAATATTATTCAGGACATCGTCCACAGAAACCTTATAATTCTCCAGGAATTCTTTGACAGCTTCGGGATGCTCGTTAATGAAATCTTTCCGTGCTGCCAGACAGCCCATGGTCAGTTCACTGCCATCATTGGCGGCAGCGGCAAATTCTTTGGTCACATCCAGGGCTTTATGCACATCCTGGTTTTTAAGACAGATGGTGGTCACCG
>CACZSO010000295.1 GCA_902783795.1 uncultured Eubacteriales bacterium | reverse complement strand
TTCAGCACGCCGGATTTCACTTTGATCAGGCTGTACTTACCGATGAACGGGTCTACCAATGTCTTGAAGATGTAAACAGATTTCTGCTTCGCATCATCATAATCTGCTGCGAAAGCATCACCGTTATCCAGCGTTCCTTCGCAGGAAACAGCGGCCGGTGAAGGCATATAAGCCAGGATATCATCCAGCAGCATGGCGATGCCGTTAGCAGCAGTGCCGCAGCCCATATATACCGGGACCAGCTCACCCTGGGCAACGTTATCGGAAAGAGCGGCCACGATCTCTTCAACCGTGAACTCATCGCCGTCAAAATAACGCTCCATGAATTCTTCGGAGGTCTCGGCAACAGCTTCCATGAGTTCATCATGGCAGGTCTGGTAGCCATCTTCCGCATCCGCGGGGATGTCACAGTTGACGGACTTGCCGCCTTCCGTGAACTTATGGCCCTGGTGACGGATCACGTCCACATAGCCGATCAGCTTTTCGCCGTCCTTGATGGGCTCGACTACCGGGGCGATCTTCTGGCCCAGGCGGTCCTTCAGCTCTTCAACGACCTTTGCAAAATCAGCATCCGCCAGATCCATGTCAGTAACAAAGATCATACGGGGCAGGTTTTCTTTTTCACACATTTCCCAGGCTTTAACGGTACCGGTCTGGACACCGTCTTTGCCGGAAACTACGATGATGGCGCCGTCAGCACCGGAAAGTCCCTGCTCGGCTTCACCCACGAAGTCAAAATAACCGGGAGTATCGATCACATTGATCTTTTTCTTAGCCCATTCTACGGGGATGACTGACGCGGAAATAGAGAAGCCGCGCTTCTGCTCTTCTTTATCATAATCACTGATGGTGCTGCCCGCGGTGATATTACCCATGCGCGAGATCTGTCCCGACACTAAAGCCATAGCCTCGGCAACGGTGGTCTTACCGCAGCTGCCGTGCCCTAAAAGCACCACATTTCTGATGTCTTCTGTCTTATAGACGTTCATGCTCTATCCTCACTTTCCAATAAACCGGGACTTCCTCTTCCCGGGAAATCGCCGCAATAGAGGTATTATATCATAGCCTCCGTGCTTTTTCAACAACAATACCTGACAATTTTAACGCCTTCCCGCGAGGAAACTGCCGCATCTTATATAGATGCGGCAGTCTGCATTTACTTTATAACAGTTCAGGCTTTTCCGACTGAACCGAAGAGCTCCATCTTTTCTTTAACAGTAGCCTTGATGGCAGCTGTGCCGGGAGCTAACAGTTTTCTGGGGTCGAAGCCCTTGCCCTGCTGGTCTTTGCCGGCTTCGATGTACTCTCTGGTGCCCTTCGCGAAAGCGATCTGGCACTCGGTATTAACATTGATCTTGGAAACGCCAAGTTCAATGGCTTTCTTGATCTGGTCGGCCGGAATGCCGGTACCGCCGTGCAGCACTAAAGGCATGCCGGGGACTGCTTTGTCGATCTTATCCAGGACATCGAACTGAAGGCCAGCCCAGTTATCCGGATATACGCCGTGGATATTGCCGATGCCAGCTGCCAGGAAGTCGATGCCTAAAGAAGCGATCTTCGCGCACTCTTCCGGATCTGCGCATTCGCCCATGCCGACCACGCCGTCTTCTTCGCCGCCGATAGCGCCTACTTCTGCTTCAATGGACATGCCCAGGGAATGAGCCTTTTCCACCAGCTCTTTGGTCTTTGCCAGGTTCTCTTCAATGGGGAGTGAAGAGCCATCGAACATGATGGAAGAGAATCCGGCTTCGATGCACTTATAGCAGCCATCGTAGCTGCCATGGTCTAAGTGAAGGGCTACGGGAACGGTGATGTTCATCTCCTCGATCATGGCCTTCACCATGGCGGCAACGGTCTTAAAGCCCGTCATATACTTGCCGGCGCCTTCAGAAACACCTAAGATGACCGGGGAATTCAGTTCCTGAGCGGTCTCCAGGATGGCCTTCGTCCATTCCAGGTTGTTGATGTTGAAGTGACCTACCGCATAGTGGCCGGCTTTCGCCTTATCCAGCATCTCTTTTGCATTAACTAACATGTGATCTTCCTCCTTTGATCAGAATAATGCTTTTACTGCTTTAACGACATTCTCGGTTGTAATGCCGAAATGTTTGAAAAGAAGGGCATTCGGTGCCGATGCGCCGAAGGACTTCATCCCTACAAAGTTGGAATCCAGTCCTAAATACTTGCCCCAGCCGAAATCAGAAAGAGCTTCCACGCCTACACGTTTTGTCACTGTCTTCGGGAGCACAGCGCTCTTATAGGCTTCATCCTGTGCTTCGAACACATCCATACAGGGCATGGACACCACGCGGACGTCAATGTCCTCTTCTTTCAGGATCTTCTTCGCTTCCACTGCCAGCTGCACTTCAGAACCGCTGGCGATGATGATGGCATCCGGAGTCTCTTTCTCAGCATCCTCCAGGATGTAGCCGCCCTTTAAGGCTTCTTTAGAAGAACCCGCAAGCTGCGGCAGGTTCTGACGGGTCAGGGCCAGACCTGAGGGTGTCTTTTCAGAAGTCAAGGCACTGTACCAGGCTGCATTCGTCTCCATGGCATCTGCCGGACGCCAGAGGTTGAAGTTCGGCATAGCTCTCAGCATGGCTGCCTGTTCGATAGGCTCATGGGTGGGACCGTCTTCGCCTACACCGATGGAATCATGGGTGAGGACATAGGTCAGGGGCAGCCCCATCAGCGCGGACAGCCGGGCCATGGGTTTGACATAATCCGAGAAGACAAAGAACGTAGCCACGTAGGGGATCAGGCCGCCGTGGAGGGCCATACCATTACCCATGGCTGCCATGGCTATCTCACGGATACCAAAATGGATATTCCGTCCGGCATAATCTTCTTTGGAGAAATCACCGGCATCCTTCAGGTTCGTCTTATTAGAGGGGGCCAGGTCAGCGGAGCCGCCGAAGAGGTTCGGCAGGACATCCTTGACACGGTTCAGCACAACGCCGGACAGGTTCCGGGTGGCTTCTGCCTTCTCCGGGATCTGCCAGAAATCCATGGAATCCAGCGCTTCTTTTACGGTTGCGCGGTTATGATAATGCTCCCAGCGCACCTTCATCTCCGGATACTTTTCACAGTATTCATCGAAGAGCTGCTTCCAGGCATCTTCCTTCTCAGAAAGTTTCGCGGTCAGTTCCCTGTAATGATCATAGACTTCTTCCGGGACATAGAAAGGCTCTTCAGAGGGCCAGCCCAGGTTCTGCTTCATGATCTTTACATTCTCTTCACCCAGAGGCTCGCCGTGCGCGGAAGCCATGCCCTGCCTCGGAGAACCGTAGCCGATCTGGGTGTGGATGGTAATGAAGGAAGGACGGGTCTTATCCGCTTTCGCTTCCTCGATAGCCTGCCCGATGGCGGAAAGATCATTACCGTCCATGACTTCCAGCAGCTGGAAGCCAAAGGCTTCCATACGTTTCTGGACATTTTCCGTAAAGGCAATGTCTGTGGAGCCTTCGATGGTGATCCGGTTCGAATCATAAAGGATGATGAGCTTTGATAAGCCCAGGGTCCCTGCCAGCGAGAATGCTTCAGAAGAAATACCCTCCATCATACAGCCGTCGCCGCCTAAGGCAAAGGTGTAATGATCCACGATGGGATAGCCTTCTTTATTAAATTCTGCAGCCAGATGAGCCTCTGCCATAGCCATGCCCACGGCCATGCCCATGCCGGCACCTAAGGGCCCGGTGGTGGCTTCTACGCCAATAGTATGGCCATACTCCGGATGACCGGGGGTTAAGGAACCAAACTGGCGGAAATTTTTAAGTTCATCCAGGGAAAGATCCCCGTATCCGAACAGATGCAAAAGAGAATACAGAAGCATGCTGCCATGACCGCCGGATAAGATAAAGCGGTCCCGGTCAGCCCAGGAAGGATCCTTCGGGTTATGCTTCAGATGATGTGCCCACAGCTCATAGGCGGCTGCCGCAGATCCCAGGGGAAGGCCGGGATGGCCGGAATTCGCCTTCTGGATAGCATCAGCGGACAGGACACGGATCGCATTGACTGACATAGTCTCAATATCTGCCATAACTATTATCTCCTTGACTTATTATGTACAGTCCAAAAAAGATACCTCTTAAGGACTGCGTAATATCACATTATAATCGTATCAGACTTCTGACTTTTTCTCAAGCAGAAAATGCACAAGAATCAAGCTTATTTGAATGTGATCCTGGAAAGTTCCTCTCCATCGTTCATGATCACGCTGTTCCTTAAGATATCCAGCGAGACCGGAGCAGAAACAAAAGAGCCTTCATAACGTTTTTTGCCGGAAAGATTATAATAGACCACATCTTTCCCTTTGATGAAAATGACATGCTCATCCGTCATTTTCAGGGCATCGTAGCCGGAAGGCACTTCAAAAGTACTGTATATCTTTCCGGAGGTATCATAGACATAAGCCGTGCAGCCCTCGTCTGTCTCTTCCGTTATCAAAAGATGGCTCTGGGAAAAGAGAGCAGACCGCGCATTCTCGGAAATCGCCACCTTCACTGTACTCGCTTCTGACTTGCTGATATAGGAATAGGTGACGAAACGTATCTCCTGATCTCCCAGCACGGCAAAGTGAGTATTGTCAAAAAAGGCAGCATCCATTAACAGCGTCCCGCTGTCATAGAAGTCATCCAGCACCAGGGCCTGGTAAGAATCACTCTGTTTTCCGTTCTGGAAATCATACAGCACCATGCGGCTCTCTCCGATGCCGTTCTGAAGGGAATAATACAGCACACAAAGCTTTTGTCCATCCGGCGACAATGAAATATGCACCGGAAAGCC
>CACZSO010000294.1 GCA_902783795.1 uncultured Eubacteriales bacterium | reverse complement strand
CCCTGGCAGAATATCAGCATATGACTGATATTTTTCAGCAAATAATGGAGAATCTGCACCATGAAGACTGATGGATTAACTATTTACTTGCGTAAAGTCAGATCAAAGCTGACATGTAAACATTCTGCCAGGAAGAAGCTGGAAGAACACTTGCTGGCAGAGATTCAGGAACGTTCTGAGAATACCCCTTCATACGAAGATTTATGTACTTTGTACGGAGAGCCGGCTGAATGTGCTGCTCAGCTGTTAGAAACACTTCCTCCCTCTGAAATGAGCTCTCCTTTCCGACCACTGATTACAACATTCATCGTTGTTCTTTTGGTTGGTTTTTGTATCTTCCTTTATGTCATGATTGATGCCTTCATACATACCAGACTGGATTATCCCGGTTCTATTGAAATAGAAATTCATACACTGGCGCCGGGTGAGACTTTCGAATGGGAAAGAACCACTGAGACATCCCTTCCATAAATTCGTAGAAGAGGACCCCCTTTATGAATGTAAAATAGACTATCCTTCTATTTTTATTTATTCTATTAATCATCCCTTCTGGAAAATGTGTTTATGCCAGATCTGCAGAACCCTCTGTGAATTATTCTACAGAGGAAACCTTTGTTTTTTCTGACGGAAGTTCCTTAACTGTAACTCTGAATCAGTGGATTTCACGCACTGATCATACGGTAAGAGGGACTAAAACCTATACCCGGAAAAACAGCTCCGGTACCGTTTTATGGGATGCCACGCTGGATGCTGTGTTTACTTATAACGGTACTTCCTCAAGCTGTACTGGTGGCAGCTGTAGTTTTAATTTCTACAACAGCTCCTACTCTTTAGTTTCCAGTAACGTTTCCACCAGTGGAAATACTGCTTCCGCGACATTCACCGTTGCCCGGAAAATATTAGGAATTACCATCTCAACTGAAACCCATACCATCACATTGTCCTGTGATAAGTATGGAAATCTATCATAATCATAACACCAAACCCGCCGTCTGCCTTTCACAGCCGGCGGGTTTTCACTATTTGAGCAAAGCTTCTGCCTCTTCCCGGCTTAGCTTACACTTATCCATGATCTTTTCAATAATATCTTCTTCATTGATCCCCAGGTCATGAAGAATTGCAGTCGAAACACGCAAGCCTTCCTTTAATCCTTCTTTTAGACCTTCCTGTAAGCCCTCTTCTAAGCCTTCTTTCCGGCCTTCTCTTCTGCCGTCTTCTTTAAACAGTGCCATTACGGCCGCTTCGTTATATTCTATCTCCAGCATCACTCTCACCTCCGCTCTGTGTGCTGCGATCAGCGGTTTTATCATAAAATCTCCGGGCATCGTCCGGACCGCCTCCTCCACAGCGTTTTCCAGGTTATTTCCTTCCCTCTGGCTCTTTCGGATTTCTTCTACAAACCAGGCATATTCGCCTAATGGTCTGCATGTTTCCAAAATCTTTTGATTCCGCCCATAATTGATGTTGATCATCCGGACACGGACTTCTATATCTGCCAGCTCCCTTAGTTCCGGAAGATAGGCTTCACTTAGCTTAAGCTCCAGCTCATCCGGCTCATTCTGAGTCCCGTTGTAAAACACCACCAGTCTCGGACACGGCAGGGGGATCTGCCATGTGCCATACTTATTACTGTGAAACCCCGTGAGACGAGGTCTAAAGACCGAAGTCGAATGGATGGTTTCACGTATACAAGGTGCACCCGGCAAAGCGAACCCGAAGGGTGAAGCTGAGTCGTTGGTGCCTACTGTACAGCTGGTTCTCCAACATGTATCTCTCGTACATATTGCCGGCATATTCCAGCATCCTCACCGGCATATTCGGGTTAAAGGTCGACTGCTGTTCGTAGCAGTTCAATGTATCCGCCATAATAAACGATACATCATTGTGCATGCCCAGGTATAACACATTCTCCATGGTATTAAAGGAGATCGCTGCCGGGTCATCGTAATGCGAATGGTTTACCGCATTATAGAGGGACAATGTCCATTCTTTATTCTCTTCTCTGCCGAATAAAAAAGTGGTAGGGAATATCCATATCAAACTTCTCTTTCTCAGTGACACTTGCATTAATAATGATACTAACGTCAAAAGCCTGAAACCAGAAGGAAAGCAGTCAGTACTCCTCCTCCCGGCAAAAACTCCTCTCTTCACCTTCCGGGTCAGTTTTTTTGCGGGATTTCTTCTCTTGTGGATTTCATCAGATTATGGTACGATAACAGCAAATCTACAGAAAAGGACGTGAATGTAATGAAAGATAAGATTCTGAACACGAAATTAACAGACGAGCAGTTGGGCCTGTTTTATCTGGGTCAGGAAGGCTTTATCCTGAAATTCAAAGACAAATATGTATGCATCGACCCGTTTCTGACCGGCGGCGTAAGAGGCGTGGATGAATGGGGTTTCCGCGAATTCAAGGCTCCCATCGAGCCCTCCGAGCTGGATTTCCTGGATTATGTGATGTGCACTCATGACCATCTGGACCATACGGATCCCCGGACAGTGGCCGGCATCGCCGCCGCCAATCATCATGTGAAGTTCATCATTCCGGCACCGTTTGTGGACAATGTAGTGAAGTACGGTGTGCCGCGTGAGCAGATCATTCCGGCCCACGACGGTGACGTGATCCAGGACGATGACATTGTCATCCGCCCCCTGCCCTCTGCCCACGAGGAACTGCATCAGGATGAAAATGGTGACTACTTCGAAATGGGCTATAAGGTCAGCTTCGGGGATATCACCATCTATCACTGCGGCGACTCCACCGTGTATGAAGGCCAGGCAGAAAAAGTCGGGACCGTGGATATCGCCATGCTCCCGGTGAACGGCCGCAGCTTCTACAAACTGAAAGCCAACTGCATCGGCAATATGACGCTGGAGGAGGCTGTCCTGTTCGCGAAGGACACCCAGGCACAGTTTTTCATCCCCATGCATATAGACATGTTCGCCTCCAACACCATTCCCACCTCCTATATCCCGGCAGGCGTGGAACAGTATAATAAGGGCATGCCCTATCACATCTTCACACCAGGCGAACGCTACATTTTCATGAAATAAACTGACCAGTAAAAAAAGGCAGAGGAGCAATAAAACTCCTCTGCCTTTTTTTATTTATTCGATGATGACGATCCTTCCCTGTCCGTAGGGATCCTCATACTCCTCGCCGATCACACCGTTTAATGATTCTGTGATGTAATCGATCAATACCTGGTTATCCAGTTTCACGCGGTCCAGCAGTACCTTTGCACCGTCAAACATGGTATAGCCATCGCCGTGATCCTGCAGGGTATAATCCAGACAAGCAACCGTATAGGTCTTTTCCGGATCGATGGGTTCGCCGTCCACCAGTACATTCCTCACGCGCCGTTCGCCTTCTATCCCGGCAAATTCTCCGTTTTCATTTGAAATACAGGGAGAATCGATACTGACCACGATCTCATAGCTTAAGCCCGAGGGCTGCAGGAATCCGCCTGACTCACTGGGCACGGCCCGGGCGCCCCACTCCAGCGCGTCCAGGATCTGCTGGCCTGTCAATTCAAGCATAGACAGGGCATTTCCGAAAGGATGCACATTAAGGATATTACCCAAAGTAACATCACCGGCCGGGATATTTGTCCGGATACTTCCACCTATTGAAAAGCCGATATCAGCACCAGCCTGGTTCCGGACTGCGTCTGAACAAAGATTCCCCAGATTCGTTTCTGCCCGGCGTACCATACGGACGGGTTTGCCGTTTTCATCCTTAACTTCCGGATCATTGATGATAAGTTCCACCAAAGATTTGGCTACCACCTTGTTCAATGTATCAGCCAGGGCATCCACGGCAGTATCCACGGCTTCTGCCATCTCATTTTTGATCCCCAGAAACTTCGGCACCGGAACACCGTTGAGCCAGCTGTAAAGACCTACATTGACCTCATCATCTTTACTGATCCGGCACCAGCCGATGGAATTCAGCTTTGTTCCACAGGCAGAACGAGGCACGTCCTCCCCATCCTTATTCTTCATTATGATCTGGTTCGAATCATGACTGTGGCCGTCCAGAAAAGCATCAATACCATTCGTATTCGAAATAACATCGGCATAAGTCCAGGGAATAGCCACAGCCTCATCGCCCAAATGGCCCATGGCGATCACATATTCTGCGCCTTCCGCACGGGCAGCATCCACCGCTGCCTGCACCGCCTGGTATAAGCTCTCACCGGTTTCATCCTGCATGAAACCATAGACATAATTTCCATCTTCGTCCTGGAAATACTTGGGTTGGGAAGTGACCAGTGACTTAGGTGTCGTTATGCCTACAAAAGCTACTTTTTTACCCGCCAGCTCGCGGATCACATAAGGCTCAAAAACCAGTTCTCCTTTATAATTGAAATTACAGCTGATATAGGGAAACTCTGCCTTTTCCGCCAGTTTCAGGAATGTGTCCATGCCATAGTCAAACTCATGGTTGCCCGGAATGGCTATATCATAACCCATCTGATTCATCAGATCAATGATGCTCTCACCCTTTGACATGGTCCCTATAGGTTCGCCCTGGATGCTGTCTCCATTATCCACCAGGATCACATCGTCTCCCTGGGAGACCAGGTACTCCCTGACGGCTTGGAGGCCAGCATAACCAAAGCCCTGATCCACACCGCAATGTACATCGCTGGTATATAAAATGACGATGTCCCCGCTCTTTTCCACGGTCTTTTCCGGTTCGTCAGCCGGTTCCGAAGAAGATTCCGCCGGCGCCTCTGAAGACGGGACTTCTGTGGTTATAGCTTCTGTAGACTCCTCTGCAAAAGGTGTCCCATCTGTCTCTGCCGGTTCTGTGGTGCCCGCCTCCTGGGACTGCGTGCCGGAGGCTGAAGTCTCCTTTTCTGCCGTGCCGCAGGAAACCATCATGATCAACATGACAGCCGACAGTATCAGCGCCAGTATTTTTCTAACATTGATCCTCATATACTGCTCCTTTTATGATATTGTTATGTTTTCTCGCTTCCTGGATTTACATGGATGGTCACATGCTTGATCTTTGGGTATTGCTGTTCCAGCTCCCCATGCACCCGCTCTGCTATGGCATGAGCATCGATCAGGGACATATACCGGTCCACTGCGATCTCCAGTTCCGCGTAGATCTTATTGCCAAACTGCCTGGTATGCAGCAGGTCCACTTTTTCCACCCCGGGCTGTGCTTCTATAAATGTTCTTAATTCCTCTTCAAAGGCCTCGCCGGAGGAAGTATCCAGCATTTTATCCAGGGCATCTTTCGTGATATCGAAGGCTACTTTAAGAATGAAGAGGCAGATGACCAGGCTGGCGACAGGGTCCATCACAGGCAGGCCCAGTTTTGCCAGCAGGATGCCAATGAACGAACCTACAGAAGAAAAGGCATCGGAACGATGGTGCCACGCATCTGCCTTAAAGGCCAGGGAATCCATCTTCTTTGCATAGTACATCGTATACCAGAACATGCCTTCCTTGACAATGATCGATATGATGGCCGCAATCAGTGGCAGCAGTGTCGGGACTGCCAGTTCTTCATGTGAAATAAGCTTCCTGATCCCGGTATAGCCGATGCCTATCCCTGTTCCCGCCAGGATCAGACCCAGCACCAAAGATGCCACACACTCAAACCGTTCATGACCATAGGGGTGAGCTTCATCCTCCGGCCGTTTGGAAAGAAGCACCCCGAAATAAGCGATAAATGTCGCGAAAACATCGGACAATGAATGTACCGCATCCGACACCATGGCGCCGGAACGGCCGAAAATCCCGGCAAACAGCTTAAAAGCCGCCAGCAGTACATTGCCGTAAATACCCACACGGGACAGTTTTTTCGCAGTCTTCAGTTCTTCCATAGAACTGCCTCCTTTTTTAGATTCACTCTGTCATCCTGTCGGGGCATCAAAAAAGCACACCCCGGGATACTACTGTCCCGCAGATGTGCTTATCTAAGCTTCTGCTGTCATTCTCACGACCCGGCTACATATGGCTTTTCTAAAACCCTATTGCCTGTTCAGTTTGTACTGTAGACGGCACGATAGTGTTTTGCAGTGCAAAGAGTTGTGAGTTATTCTATCATGACTGACCATTCTTGTCAATCATCGGCCGGATTTACACGCTCACTACGCCGTCCGCGATCCTGATGATCCGGTCTGCGTATTCGGAAACTTCCCGGTCATGGGTCACCATAATGATGGTCTGGTCATACAGCCGGGACGCCCGCGAAAGCATCTGGATCACCTCCAGGCTGTTCTCCGCGTCCAGGTTGCCGGTAGGCTCATCCGCCAATATAACATCGGGGTGGATGGCCAGGGCCCGGGCGATGGCTGTCCGCTGCTGTTCGCCGCCGGACATTTCGTTCGGGAACTTATCCTTACAATGGGTGATCCCCAGGTCTTCCATGATGGCCGCGATCTCCTCCGGGTCTTCCTTCCTGTCATCCAGGCGGATAGGCAGGATAATGTTTTCGTAAGCCGTATATTCCGCGAAAAGGCTGTAGTCCTGATAGATAAAGCCGATCTTCCTCCTCCGGATCTCGGAAAGCTTCGTATCATTCAGGTTCAGGATGCTCTCTCCCGAAAGCAGGATCTCCCCTTCATCCGGCGTGTCCAGCGTTCCCAGGATGTGGAGCAGGGTGGATTTTCCCGAGCCGGACTTCCCGACGATGGCCGCAAACTCACCTTTGACAAAGCTCAGGCTGCAGCTTTTCAGGGCTTCCACCGCCACCTCGGAAGTATGGTAGGTCTTCTTAATCTCTTTCGCTTCCAGAATAATATCGTTCATCTTTTCACACTCCTCTCATGCCGTTTTTCTAAATCTTATGCTTTCACTCTGGCCTTCCCGGATGCTCTTTTTGT
>CACZSO010000293.1 GCA_902783795.1 uncultured Eubacteriales bacterium | reverse complement strand
GTAGTGGCCAGTTTCTCTCCCAGATCCGGGTGGAAGGCAATGATCCTGTCAATTACTTCCTGAATGGTCATAACGTTTTCTCCTTTCCATTCATCATAAACTTTTCATCAAACATAAAATAAACAACGCTCTCTTTAACACCTTTCAATGCCTTTAAGATGTACCATATGATCCGCTGGAAGGAAAGCTTACGCTCCTTACATCTTCCTGTACTGATCCGGCGTCTTTCCATAAGCTTTCTTAAAATGCCGGATAAAGTAAGAATAATCATTGTACCCGCATTCAGATGCGATCTCATAGATAGTCTTTTCCGTTTTCCGAAGCATTCCGGCGGCTTTATACAGCCTGATCCCCCGCAAGAACCCTAAAATGGTCTTCCCTGTCTGCTCCCTGAAGAGATCGCATAGATAAGTTTCTGTCAGGAAAAACGTTTCCGACAGGTCTTTCAGAGCGATGTTTTCATGAAGATGCTGATACAGATAGAGCTGGATCCCGGCTGCTATGGTCGGCGCGTTTCTGATCCCGGCATTTTCCGGATATAAGAAACCACCCCTTAAGGATGCTTCTGCTGTCTCCAGCAGCTTTTCCGGTTTATCTCTCCGGCCGATGGCACAGCTTAAGCCCGTCTCTTCGGGCATTTTTTCCGGAAGCCTGTCACAGAGCATCCCGTAATCATCCTCGATCTTTACCGGCAGAAGCCATGTCCCCTCCGGCCATAAAGAGGCATCCAGTGGTTCTTCACACAGGGCCAGCCATAGAGAACGGAGGGTCTGCGGCAGTTCCGGAAGAACAGGATGAGCCGGAAAGATCTCTGTATAAGACTTTGCTTTTATATTATCCTGCAGTGAGCCTGCCTTCCCTTCCAGCATTTCTTTCAGCCGTCCGGCTGTTTCTGCAACTTCCTGCTCCGACAGGGGCTTCAGCATATAACTGGTGGCTGTAAGCCTGATGGCTTCCCTGGCCATCTCAAAATCTGAAAAAGCACTGACGACAGCACATTGGATAGCAGGATCTTTTTCTTTCAGCCGCCTGATGAGTTCCAGTCCAGACATATCCGGCATACGGATATCGGTGATCACTGCATCCGGATGCACAGTCTCCGCTGCTTTAAGGGCAACTTCACCGCAGTCACATTCCGCTACGATCTCAAACCCGGCCTCTTCCCAGTCGATGCACTCTTTCAGCCCGATGAGAGCCCAGGGTTCATCATCCACCAGCATCAGTTTGTAACGTTTATTATCCATCACATAAAATCCCCTATATCTGTCCAGGCTGAATCATCCGGCTTCCCTTTGCTTAAGCCCTCATCGGCACCCCGGATGATCAGTTACTCTATCTCCTGAAGATAATGGTACATATCATGATTACTGCAATACGTCACCGGCAGCTGGTAATCTACCAGCCGTGAGATCCAGGTGACGGCGTGCTTCATGCCTAATTCCTCTTTATTGAAGTGCCCGATGAGCATCATGACCTTATTCATGCCAAAACCGCCGGCATCCTTAAAGTATTCCGCCACTTCCCAGTCGATGCATTCTCCGGGGATGTAAAGATCCACGTCCATAGCTTCGACTTTCTTGATCTCTCCCTGAGAATTTGTCAGACAGTGAGCGCCCCAGCCCATCCTGCGGACTTTGGTCTCCATATTGCCGATCAGGCGGATATTGTTAAGGCCCAGCTTTTTCTGCCAGAGGGCCGCAAATTCCTTCACAGGAATGCCTTCTCCGGGGAATTCGAAATAGAAACCGAACTTTTCAGGATCTCTGGGTGCTTTCAGATCTGTCTTTAAGTAAGCCTGGATCCCCAGTTCTGTCATGACGCCGTAATAGATCCCGTCCGGACGATGGGCATGGATATGGTCATGGTCGCGAATGATGACCATGCCGTATTTTTCGCACAGCTCCACTTTCTTTTTCGCTATTTCATTATGCACCTTTGCTTCATCTTTATCAAAGTGATCATAAAATACCGGTTCGTGCACTACCAAAAGATTCGCTCCGGCCGCATGGGCCTCTTCGATCACTTCCACTGAGGCAAAAATACCGGTAGCTATACCCGTACATTCCTGGTCCGGGTTCCCGATCTTCAGTCCGTCGATGGTGGTCTCTTCACGCTCACCCAGTGAGGGATGGAACGCATAGATCTTATCTATGATCTCCTGGATCTTCATGTAATATTTTCTCCTTAAAACTGTTCAAAACACCTCATCCATCTGCTCTTCGGGCAGCCACCTTCCCCTTTGAGAGGAAGGCTTTGGCATCCGTCTTTATACCGGAATTCTCTCATCATTATACGCGATGGAAGCCAGCCCGTGTACACCCAATTTCGCAAAACGGCCGTGCATGGCATCATCCTCCAGCAACTGGCAATCCGGATTTTCAATGATCTCATTGCAGAGGGCCAGCATATCCGTGACTGCTTCCTTCGGATACTCTAATATAGCATGACCCGGATACAGCACATCGAACTCATCCATCTTCGGTACCAGCTTCAGCAGAAGATCACGGAAAGCGGTAACCGTCATATAATCACTGTTGTAAGCCCCCGGTGCCCCGCAGATCATGGTCGGAGTAGATACGATGGCATCTCCGGAGAACAGGATCCGGTTCTGTTTATCGATGACACCTATGCCCCCCGGCGCATGTCCGGGCATATGGACTACTTCCATCTCATAACCATCCCCCAGATCAAAGATATAGCCATCCTCTACTTCGCGGATCTCATAATCACAGACCGGTACCAGGTCCTCGTCTTTATAGAAAGAATCCGGTTTTGCGGCCGGCACCATTCTGGCCCGGGCTTCCGGATCCATCTGGTCCTTAAGATAAGGTGCATCCAGCTTGTGAATATAAGCCTTATCAAACTGATAATTTCCAAAGGTATGGTCACCGTGGAAATGTGAGTTCACCAGCACGATGGGCTTATCCGTAAGTTCT
>CACZSO010000292.1 GCA_902783795.1 uncultured Eubacteriales bacterium | reverse complement strand
TTTCTGCAGTGCCGGCAGGCATTCTTATTCGCGTATCTTATGTTTCCATTACTCTTGATACATTTCTGCCGCAGGATCTCTCCGTTCGGACAATACACGAGATTTCGTTCCGGGTCTCTGACAAAATATCCTTCCTTTGCCCGGGCCTTCATCTCTTCCTCTGTCCCATACCTGCTTCCTTCTTTCGGCTCGGATTCCTCCTCATCATAGATCTTTTTTCTCTTTTCAACTACTTCGACGTCAGTAATGACTTCTTTATACACTTCCGGTATAATTCCCGCATGCAGCGCCTTTTTCAGATCTTCCGATTTAATACTCTCAGCTTTTACTTCTCCTTCATCATATGGGATCTCAATCTCATATCCGTCTGATCCATCTCCCGTGATAACATGTGGAATAATACCGTTCTCAAGACATTTCACCATATCCGCTTCATCTTCATATCCCCGGTCTGCAACTGCTTCTATGATCCCCTCGGATTCTTTCTTTATCCCTTCCATGACCGTTCCTAACAGTCCGTGGTCAGTTGCCTGGTTTGTTATCTGAAAGTCTCTGATAAGATGTGTATTGGAATCAACTGCTGTCTGAGTATTATACGCTACTTCAAAACCATTCCTGCTCTTCATCAGTCTCGCATCTGCATCTGTAAGCGACATCTGAGATTCACCGCTCTCCTCCATGATCTTCTGGTAGCTTTCATATCTCTCAAGTCTTTCCCTTGCTTCTTTGAGCTTTTCCTCTATCACTTCCTTCGTTAATTGACCCGGTCTTTCCTCAAGATTCTCCTCTTTATCAGCATCTTCCAGCTCCCTCAGATACTCTTCAATATGACCGTTGAGCCATCTGATCCTGTCATCCAGCTTGTTTTTCGTGAAGTTGTTATCCTTAGCGTTGCATGCATTGAACTTGCTTCCGTCTATGGATGTAAAACCCCATTCTACCGCCCCGGCTATACGTCTGTTGAACTCTTGAAAGATCTTTTTCAGACTGTCGATATTTTTCTTTCGGAAGTCGGATATTGTCCTGAAATCAGGTTCTACTCCTCCAAGCATCCATTTGACCTCTACATTCACTTTACAGCTCTTTGCCAGCTTTCTGGATGACTTGATACCATTCTCGTTCCCGTATATATAAAGCTTGTACAGGCTTCTCGGATCGTAGGGCGGCCTTCCCTCCTGCGACAGCATTTTTACATTATATTTTCTTAGATCCAGACTGTTCACAAATGCATCGATCAATCTTGCCGTGCTGTCCTGCTCCACCATGGAATCCCACGTAGTCATCATCATCTGATTACGGTCAAACGCCTCAACATAATGCATTCCTTCTCACCTCAAAATCCAGTATTTTTAATACTTTTATTATACTTCATTCCCAGATGTCCGGCTACAATTTTATGCGCTTTATTCAGTTGTCAAGGTCCTGATTATATATTTAGAAATATCTGCTTCTCAGATGTTTCTGAATTAGAGAATATTTCAACTCAAGCTGAGTTTTTGGACAGTCTCCCCCACGGTATTATGGAAGAAATCCGTATCTTTTTCTGTGTAGGCATAAGATGTCTCTGCGATCAATGTCTTCTTTCCGTAAGTCTCGGAGATAGAGGTCAGCACCGAGGCGAGATTGTCAAGGGTGCCGTGCCAGAAGGGATAATAAGAGGAGGCAAAGACATCGTAATCCACCTCATAAAGGGCCAGCTGTTTTGCATATTCTTTCATAGCCGATGCGTTCTCCGGGTTCGAGAAATGAAGCACTGTCTGCGCCTCCGGCAGTACTTCCCGGACCGCCCTGGACCCGGCCTTCATCAGCCTGCAGATATTCTCCCATTTCTTTTCCCCGCACAAGCCTCCATTCGTCTCATTGCCGATCTGCACCATGCCCACATCGATGCCGGCTTCTTTCATTTGTTCCAGGCAGTCTTTCACATAGAGATAGACATTCTCGCTCTTCTCTTCGATATCCAGACCTTCCCAGGCCAGGGGAGCCTTCTGCTTTCCGGGATCAGCCCAGAAGTCCGACAGATGGAAATCCGCAAACAGCTTCATGTGGTTTTCTGTGGACCGCTTCCCTATCTTCAAGGCCGTTTCGATATCACAGTTCCCGCCGCCATAGCCTCTTCCCTCTTCATCAAAGGGATGGTTCCAGATCCTGACCCGGATCAGATTAATGCCGGCATCGGAAAGGATCTTAAACAGATCCTCTTCTCTGCCGGCAAAGTCAAAATATCTGACACCGCTGTTTTCTTCTGCGATCACGGATGAAACATCCATGCCGAAGATGAAATCCGCAGGAATATTGTCCACTTTCTTTACTGATAACCCCTCCTCTGCCAGGTCCATAGTGTCCTCCTCATTATCTTTTCCAAGCCCCAGAAACCGCTCTGCCGCTTTCCAGGCAGCATCGTCCAGAGCCCCTTCCTTATCCGCGCCTAAATGGACAGAATTTGTCCCGAAAAAGAGATAATAGGACGGCACTGCTGTCTCCTTCTCCTCCTCCGGGATCTTATCATAGTCGATAAAATCCGTCCCGATGGCAGGGCCTTCTTCCTTATCATAGACGTGGATCCCGGAGATCCCGTTCCCGAAGTCCTTATACTCATAAGAAGGATGAGCTTCTTTAAAGGCCTCCATACCGGTAAAGGATTCATGGAACTCTTCAAAATCTGACTCCCGGACGATGTACAGGTCTGCGTTAAGCAAGGCATCCGATGTCACCAGAGCATATAAAAAGGGCTTCGCCTGGACCATTTTGATACCCTCCGGCATCTCCTCTTCCAGATAGACGCTCAGGTCCGTAGACTTCACTTCCTGTGCATTGATGAACAGGGTGACTTTTTTATCTGCACTGGTATCCGAGATCTCGTTATAGATCATCATCCATACAAAGAAAGACAGGAAGGCAAACAATACGTACATGGGAAACCGCAGGAAAAATGTCCTCAAATGTCTCATGATGCTTCCTCCTGAAATCCGGTGATATAGCCGCTGACCACCTGGAGGGTCATCTGTGTTTTCCCTGCCGGAAAACTTTTAACAAACCGGCGGTTCAGGTGCAGGCGTCTTATGCGTTCCCCGTCATCAAAACGGACTTCCCGGATGGTGATGCTGTTGGGGATCCTCACCCAGTCCCGGGTCAGTTCAGCGGTGCCTGTCAGGATCTCCGGTATCTTTTCCAGCATGTGCTCCATGTGGGCGCTTTCCTTCTTCCGCTCACTGATTCCCCAGTAATACAGGGTCATGCAGATCCAGCCACCCGCTATGAACACTATCATCGTCAGAAACTCATGCCGGCCCATATTCGCGGTCCTGGCCGTAGCAGCCAATGTTATGCTGACCGCCAATGTCACCGTTGCTGTCACCAGTGTAACGGCAGTCAGGATCTTTTTACTTTTTTTCAGCCTTTCCAGGCCCTTTTCATCATACAGTTTTTTCATACCCCGGATTTTATCACCTTTGAGTAAGGTTGGCAAGTGGCAGGTTAAGGATGAAAGACACCTC
>CACZSO010000291.1 GCA_902783795.1 uncultured Eubacteriales bacterium | reverse complement strand
GGAAATATCACGGAACATTGACGCCTCAGAAAGAAGAGATCGAAGAACTCCGCTTCTTCTCTCCAGAAGAACTGAGTATAACCATGATCTCTCCGCCTATCATCCCCGTTATCGTACAATATCTGCGCCTTTACGGCCCTGATACAAAAAAAGAACAGTTTCTGAGCCGCCTTTCCTTTACGGAAGCGGCTATGAATCATGAGGTCCTTACAGAGCTGATCCAGATGTCAGAAGACTGGGAAGCCGAAAACAGCTGCCACGGCTACCGGAAAAATGAAAAAACCGATATTGAGGGGAACCGGATCTTCCTTGCAAAAAACGGCCAGGAGACCATTGGTTATCTCTTTGGCCACATGGAGACCTCTGAAAGAGACACTTCCTTCATGAAAGCCGGTACAAAGTATTTTGAAGTGGAAGAATTATATATAAAGCCCGGCCACAGAAGCCAGGGGATCGGAGGGCATTTATTTGCCTATGCAGAAGACATTGTCCGTACTGACACTGACTGGATCATGCTTTCCACTGCCACTAAAAACTACAAAGCCATCCTGCATTTTTATGTAGATGAACTGGGGATGGATTTCTGGAACGCCCGATTGTTTAAAAAACTGAATAAATGAAAGGGGGAAGGGCTTACGGCCCTTCCTCTTTTCATCAGTCGATCTTACTCTTTTTTCTCTTTTGCAATGATCAGGGTATAATACCCGGCATCATCCGGGATCTCCTCCACACTTCTGTAGATCTTCTCCCCCGGCATTCCGCATTTTTCTGCCGCCAGGATCTCCCGTCCGCTATTCTTAAGCATCTCCTTCACATCCTTCATCTTACTGGCAGACTTCATCAGGATATAAGTGCCCGGGAACGTCAGCGGCTCTTCTGATCTAAAGACAGCCGGCAGTACATGGATCATCTCATCCCGCACAGCCAGGGAAACACCCAGCCGAGCCGCTGCGGCCGTGAAGGATGTAATACCGGGAACCAGCTCCACCGGATACCCATCCTTTTCCAGGATCTCCTGAAGATAGGTAAATGTACAGTAAACGGTAGGATCTCCCAGGGTAAGGTAGACCACATTCTTTCCCTGGTCCAGATAACTTTCCAGGATCTCTGCCCCTTTGGCATGTGCCTCCCGGAGTTTTTCTTTATCCTTAATCATGGGCATGTATACAGGCACCAGTACTTTTTCCTGTATTTCCGGCACGCAGGCTGCAGCGATCCGGAAAGCCACGGCTTCTTTCGCGTCCTTCCCTGCCACAGCGATCACATCGTTCTCCCGGATCAGGCGGATGGCTTTTTGTGTCAAAAGTTCCGGATCACCGGGTCCTCCGCCCACGCCATACGCGGTTCCTCTCATTTTCATATTCCCCTTATTCTGTCACAATTTGATCAGCACAGTATTCACACCGGCTGTGTTGTAATAATCGATCCTTTTTGCCAGTCCGGCTGTCATTCGGATGCCAATGTTCTTTTCGGCCCTTTCAGGTTCAAACTGGTCCATTCTCTTCCGGGGATCAAATTCCGGGCAGTTGTCACGTATCCTGATGGTGATCTCATCCCGGCAGACGATGCGGACATCGGCGGAATAAGTCACATTCTGGCGTCCTTTAGTGAAACCATGTTCCAGGACGTTCCCTGCCATCTCTTCTACACAAAGTCCTGCTATAAAAGCTTCTCTTCTGGAAACATTCCGTTCTTTCAGGAAATTTGTCACTGCTTCTGAAACAATGACCGTTTCCTCGATGCTCCGCACCGAGTATTCTCTGACTTCATCCGGAGAAGCACCGAAATCATCTGGCAGTTTCTGAAGCGCGGATACGGAAAAGTCCATGTGCCCGCGCCACAAAAATACGGAAACACCTATGATGATGAGGCACGCGATATCGATCCATATATTAGCTGTCCAGGCAGCATCGGCACCAAAAGCTGGGACCGTGAGATACGTCCATATACCGACCATGGCGGTTTCTGCTGTCGACATGACATTCACCAGTCCCATCTTTCCCTGCACCTGGTAGGATTTCAGATGCAGGTTCATGACCAGATTCGGCGGAATAAATATAAAACCCAGAAGGAACATCTGCTTCCCCATGGTCCAGATCTCAGTCCCTTTCGGGAAAAACAGGGAAGACAAAAGCGGCGATGCTGCCATGATTGCCAGGATAAGGATAATGCTGGAAGTAAGACCTGTCTGAAGGACTGACAGATACAGTTTCTTTAAGCTGGACCTGTCTTCTTCTCCATAATAAAGACCTGCCAGACTCATGTAAGCATTGCAGAAACCGCCAGGCAGAGCTCCTGTGATGGCACAGACAGAACCCAGCACGTTCATGACCGCCACCCCGTCGTTCCCGGAATACGTATTTAACGTATAGTTCATGAGATAATTCTTAACGATGAGGCCTAAAGTAAACATGAGGGAGGGCAGGCCCCGGGCAGCTGCCTTAAGAATAAGGCCCAGGTCAATGTGGGTCCTTTCCAGATGCAGTGCCTTATCTTTATTTAGGAATCCCGGCAGCAGCACCAGAAAAGCGGCCAGGCTGCTGATAGTCGATGCCAGACCGATACCGGTGATGCCCATGGGCCCGGCTAAAGCTAAGTTTCCCAGGGCATTGACGATGATCATCACAGCCGTACTGTAATAAGAACGTCTGATATCGTTATTATAACTGACTAAAGACATCAGAAATGCACACAAGGCCTGGGGAATGACTCCCGGGATGTAACCCACGATATAGCCGCACAGAAGTTCCCGGATCTCTCCCTTCGCATTCAGCAGTGTGGCCAATGGTCCGCGGAAAATATAACAGCCCAGGGACAGCAGAAGTCCGGCAAAGGTCAGGACCATAAAAGCACTGTAAAACAGCACATTGACCTCTTCCCGTTTTCCTGCCCCTATAAAGTTTGCGCACAGGACACTGGCTCCCAGAATGATGACATAGGAGAACCCGATCACCGTAGTGACCGGGGAGAATAATCCTACCGCCGCCAGTTCTTTTGTACCCAGAAAACGGCTGATCATAATATTATCTACAAAGCCACAGATATTCGTGGCCAGTAAGACTAATATACTGGAAACTGCCAGATTAAGATAGGCTCTTCTGATCAGTCTGTATTCAGAATCCTGTTTCATTTCCGTTACCATTTTTGTTTACAAATTGCGGTCTTATCCATCGCTTTTCTATTACATAACTCAGTTCTTAAAACTGTGGATAGGCGCCGGTACACGGCCGCCGCGGCGGACGAATTCACGGCAGGAAGCCATATTCACCGCCATCACCGGGGCATCGCCCAAAAGGCCGCCGAAATGCAGGTGCTCTCCCACTTTTTTACCGATGGCAGGGATCACACGGACTGCCGTGGTCTTCTGATTGATCATGCCTATGGCAGCTTCATCCGCAATGATGCCGGCTATGGTATCTTCCGAGGCATCTCCGGGGATCGCGATCATATCCAGCCCCACGGAACAGACACAGGTCATGGCTTCCAGTTTCTCGATGGTAAGCAAGCCTTTTTCCACTGCCTCTATCATGCCGTGGTCTTCAGAGACCGGGATGAAGGCGCCGCTTAAGCCGCCCACATAGGAAGAGGCCATGACACCGCCCTTTTTCACCTGATCATTAAGTAAAGCCAGGGCCAATGTAGTGCCGGGCGCTCCTACGGACTCCAGGCCCATCTCTTCCAGGATCTCTGCCACAGAATCTCCCACGGCCGGTGTAGGCGCCAGGGACAGATCTACTATGCCGAAGGGCACATTCAGCCGTTTTGCTGCTTCATGAGCCACCAGCTGACCTACCCGGGTCACCTTAAAAGCAGTCCGCTTAACCGTCTCGCAAAGCACTTCAAAATCCTGCCCATGCACTTCCTGCAGAGCTGTTTTTACCACACCGGGACCGCTGACGCCTACATTGATGACGGCGTCTCCTTCCGTTACCCCATGGAAAGCACCGGCCATGAAAGGATTATCGTCCGGGGCATTACACAGCACCACCAGCTTCGCGCAGCCTATACAGTCTCTGTCCGCGGTGCGTTCGGCAGTCCTCTTCACCGCCTGTCCCATCTGGAAGACCGCATCCATATCGATACCAGTCTTAGTGGAGCCTACATTGACGGAAGCACACACATTTTCCGTCACTGCCATGGCCTCGGGAATGGACAGGATCAGGTTCTTATCCGCCTCTGTCATGCCTTTGGAGACCACTGCGGAGTATCCGCCTATGAAGTTTACTCCCGTATCCCGGGCAGCCAGGTCCAGGGTCCGGGCCAGGTCCACAAAGTCTTCCGGGGTCTTCAGTGCCGGGCCGCCGATCAGTGCCGCCGGTGTGATAGAGATCCGTTTGTTCACAACGGGAATGCCAAATTCGTTCGCGATATCATCGCCTGTTTTGACCAGGTTCCCCGCCAGTCGCATGATCTTTTCATAGACATTTTTCAGCAGCCGGTCCTTATCGCTGTCAATGCAGTCTAAGAGGCTGATGCCCATGGTGATGGTACGGACATCCAGCTTCTCCCGGCCGATCATCTGGTTCGTTTCGTTGATTTCAAGTTTACTGATCATAATTTTTTTATCAGATGCGGTGCATCATTTCAAAGATTTCTTCTTTCTGACAGGTAATGGTCACGCCAATATTCTCTCCCACGTTCTTCAGGCCCGCAGAGAGTTCCGCAAAGGTCATGTCACACTTCCCTGCATCCACGATCATGATCATGTTGAAGAAATCCTGCAGGATGGTCTGGCTGATATCCAGGATATTGATATTGTGCTCCGCCAGGAAGGTGCAGACCCGGGCAATGATGCCCACCGTGTCCTTCCCGACTACGGTAATGATGATCCTTGACATAAAAAACTCCTTATTATCTCAGTCGTCCGCTTCGCCTAAGGCTTCCAGCCCCTTCACATTTTTCACCTTCCCCGTCTTAATATTTTTAACAAGCAGGGTAAATACCAGGAAGCTGAAACAAGACATGATGACGGCATATACCGGCAGGGCTCTCCAGGCCCCGGAAGCATTCAGCACCATGCCTAACAGTACCGGTGTGACGGTCTGGGCTGCCATGGAAGCCGCGTAATAATATCCGGTGAACTTGCCGATCTTCTTGGAAGAACACAACTCCACCACCATGGGGAAGGAACAGTTATGCACCAGCGCCATGCCCAAGCCCTTCAGGATCCAGACCACGTACAGGATCACCGGGAAAGCAAATTCTCCATGAGCTCCGGTCACCTTACCGCTGGGAGTGGCAAAACTCATAACGATGAGACCCAGAATGGTGATGCCTAAACCTAAGGAAATGGTCCATTTCCGGCCGATCTTATCTGCAATGCCGCCCGCCGTGGCAAATCCGATCACAGAAGCCAGACCGCCTACGATGGTCATGATCATGGTGGCTGACGACGCTGAATTCAGATAATAGATCACGTAATTTCCGATGTAAGTGCCCAGGGCGTTGTCTGACATGAACCATAAGAACTCCGCTCCTAAAATAGCCAGCAGCATCCGTTTGTTGGCTGTGGACATGGGGCCTTCATCCGTGACCGGGTCTTCCACTGCTGCCAGCCGCTCGCCTTCCGCCAGTTCATCGGCCATTTCAGCTTCGATCTTATTCTCCTTGATGGTGAAAAACAGGACCAGGGCCGAGATCACCATCAGTACAGAGGCTGCTATAAAGGGGATCTCTATGATCCACAGCTTCCGGGCCGCATCTGATACATTGATATAATCCGAAAGTTTCAGGAAAATGCCCAGCACCGTGGCAAAGGCTCCGCCTAAATAACCCATGATGTTGATGACGCCATTGGCCTTAGCCCTCAGGGGTTTAGGGGTAATATCCGGCATCAGGGACACCGCCGGATTACGGTACATCATCATAAACAACAGCACGATGACCATCATGATCACCATACCGGCAATGTTGTTTTTATGGAAAAATAAAGGTATGAAAGGGAAGGCCACTGCTGTGACAGCCGTACCGGTCAATATATAGGGCATCCTTTTTCCGATAGGTGTCTTCGTTTTATCCGACAGGCTTCCGAAGATGGGCAGCAGGATCAGGGCAGCCAGATTATCACAGGCCATGATGATACCCACCAGCCACTGCACGTTCAGGATCTTTTCCGGATCTCCGCTTTTAAGTTCAGCGGATGATATTCCGTACATACGCCGGGCAAAAATGTCCGTTAAGAATGTAGGACACCAGGAATCATACACCTGCCAGAGAAGCAGGATGCCGAAGAACGCAAAACCGATCAGAAAAGTCCGTTTGTAATTCAGTTTCATACTCTCCTCCCTAAGAATATGGATAGATTTTTACCCGGGCCTATGCTATAATACTCCTATACCTTCCCCCTGCAGGAGAAGGTGGTTACAGGCGGTATGTCTAAGACCCGGGATATAGATGCCTTCCCCTTGGAGGGGAAGGTGGCCCGAAGGGCCGGATGAGGTGGAACAGAAAAGATGGACGCCTCATCAGTCACCTTCGGTGACAGCTTCCCCAAAGGGGAAGCCTTTATGATTATTTTACACATTTTATATAAAAATACAAGGAGCGATTATGGCCAGACTGACAGAAAAAGAGAAAGCCCCTTTTCTCCATGTGAATTATGCCCACCGCGGGCTGCATACTAAAGACAAGACTGTCCCAGAAAATTCCCTGGCGGCTTTTAGACTGGCAAAGGAAGCCGGCTATGGCGCCGAACTGGATGTCCAGCTCTCCAAAGACGGGCAGGTAGTGGTCTTCCACGATGATACCCTGGACCGGGTCTGCGGTGTCCACGGCCGCGTGGATGAGTTTACTTACGATGAACTGCACCAGATGTCCCTGTGCGGGACGGAAGAGACCATTCCTCTCTTCACGGATGTCCTGGATACCTTCTACGGCGGCGGCCCGTTGATCGTGGAACTGAAGACAGCCGGGGAGAAAAACGCAGAACTTTGCAAAAAGACCCTTGAGATCCTCAGAACTTATAAAGGCGTTTTCTGCATCGAATCCTTCGATCCGCGTATCGTATACTGGTTTAAAAAGAACGCGCCTGACATCGTTAGAGGCCAGCTGGCCACCACTTACGAAGACTATCGGAAAGATAATTATAAGCCGCTGAAGGCCTTTCTGTTAAGCCACTCCCTGGCTAATTTCCTGACAAAACCGGACTTCAACGCTTATAATATAGGGAAACGTCCCCGCAAGATCAATAAAGAAAGGGATAAAGGCGTTATGTTAGTCGCCTGGACCTCTCACGATGCAGTGACAGAAAAGGACAATGACGCAGTGATCTTCGAGTTCTATACACCGGAATTGAAATACTGACAAAAAAGCATCAAAAAGGCTCCTGCTTCAAAAAAAGCAGGAGCCTTTTGCTTTTGGCCGACACCCTCCCCAGAGAGAAAGGCGGTTTACATATCCACGGCTTTATCCATAAGTGAGAAGGCAGCCCTGTACTGGATGGGTGTCATATTGCAGTCCTTCCTGAACAGCCGGTAGAAGTGTGAAATGTTCGAATATCCAATGCTTTCCGCGATCTCCACAATGGACATGCCGGTGGATTTCAGCAGTGTCTTAGCTTCATTGAGACGGATCTTCAGACGGATATCAGAAAAGCTCTGTCCCGTATTCCGTTTGATAAAATCGCCCATATAAGTGGCAGAATAGCCGAAATGGTCCGCAAGGTCTGTAATGGAACAGGTGGCGCAGTTTTCGGAAATATAATCCAGCACCTTATTGATCATGGTATGCTGCTTATTGATCTGGGGC
>CACZSO010000290.1 GCA_902783795.1 uncultured Eubacteriales bacterium | reverse complement strand
GCCTATAAGGCAAAGAACGAGATCCGGCGGATCTTCGACCAGGGCGGTGCGAAGCTGAATGAAGAGAAGGTAGCGAATTATAACAGTTTTACTGCTAAAGACGGTGATGTCCTGCGCCTGGGCAAGAACAAATTATTCAGGATCGTGATCGAATAAGGACTTGACAAAAGACCCTTATTTGCTCATAATAAACAGGTACTTTATGTACCTTCCGGAGAGGTATCGAAGTGGTCATAACGAGCTCGACTCGAAATCGAGTTGCCGGGTAATACCTGGCACGTGGGTTCAAATCCCATCCTCTCCGCGAAAAAACCGGCAGACACGGAAAGCGTGCCTGCCGGTTTTTCTGTATTTATCATAAGCTTTTATGGTTTAATGAACATGCAGCGGATGGCGTTCAGCACAGCCAGGACCATGACGCCCACATCCGCGAAAATGGCGAACCACATATTGGCCACACCGAAAGCGCCCAGTATCAGGCAGGCTACTTTGACACCGATGGCAAACCAGATGTTTTCCTTGACGATGCGTAAGCACTTCCGCGAGATCTTCACGGCGGTGGAGATCTTTAATGGATCATCGTCCATGAGGACGATATCCGCAGCCTCTATGGCGGCATCAGAACCCAGGGCTCCCATGGCGATGCCGATGTCAGAGCGGGAGAGTACCGGGGCGTCATTGATGCCGTCGCCTACAAAGGCCACCCGGGCTTTTTCAGACTTCTTTTCCTGAAGCAGCTGCTCCACATGGGCCACTTTGTCCTGGGGCAGCAGTTCGCTGTAGACCCGGTCCAGATTCAATTCTTTTCCCACATTTTCAGCCACTTGCTTTGCATCTCCGGTGAGCATCACGGTCTGTTCCACACCATTCTTTTTCAGCCGCTCGATGGCTTCTTTGCTGTTGGGCTTGATCACGTCCGAAATGACGATGTGCCCGGCATAAGTCCCGTTGATGGCCACATGAAGGATAGTGCCGGGTTTATGGCAGTTATGCCACTCAGCCCCCAGTTTTTCCATGAGCTTGCTGTTTCCCACACCGATGACATCCCCATTGACCCTGGCGGTGATGCCATGGCCGGCGATCTCTTCCACATCCTCCACAGTGCAGTCGTCCGCTTCATCAGGATAAGCCAGCCGCAGGGAATTGGCGATGGGATGTTTGGAGTAACGTTCCGCATGGGCCGCCATATGCAGCAGATGGTGCTCATCCACATGATCCGGATGGATGGCTGTCACTTCAAAGACTCCCTTTGTCAGAGTACCGGTCTTATCAAAAACCACCGTCTTTGTTTCAGAAAGGACCTCCAGGTAATTAGAGCCCTTGACCAGCACACCGTGGCGGCTGGCGCCGCCGATGCCGGCAAAGAAGGAAAGGGGGATACTGACCACCAGCGCACAGGGACAGCTGATGACCAGGAAGATCAGGGCACGGTAGATCCAGGTCTCCCAGGCAGGCACCTGGCCCGTCAGGAGAAGGAAGAGGGGCGGAATTATAGCCAGCACCAGGGCGGAAATGACCACCACCGGTGTATAGATCCTGGCAAAACGGGAAATGAAATTCTCGGACTGGGACTTTCGGGAACTGGCGTCTTCGATGAGTTCCAGAACTTTAGAGGCGGTAGACTCACCGAATTCTTTGGTGGTCCTGACCCGGAGCACCCCATTCAGATTAATACATCCGCTGATGACTTCATCACCTTCTGCCACATCTCTCGGGACAGATTCTCCCGTCAGGGCGGAAGTATTCAGGGACGATGTACCGCTGATCACGACGCCGTCGATGGGTACCCGCTCACCGGGTTCGATCACGATGACAGTGCCGATCTCTATATCGTCCGGATCCACCGGCTCCAGCTGGCCGTTTTCGTCTTCGATATTTGCGTAATCCGGTGCGATATCCATGAGGGCTGAGATGTTTTTACGGCTTTTGCCCACAGCGTAGCTCTGGAACCATTCACCTATCTGGTAGAAGAGCATGACGGCGATGGCTTCTGCATAATCGCCGCTTTTCTCATAGAGGGCCAGGGCGATAGCGCCTATGGTAGCCAAAGCCATCAAGAGGTTCTCATCCAGGGGCTGGCGGTTTTTGATGCCCTTAATGGCTTTCCACAGGATATCATAACCCACCTCCAGATAGACCGCTAGGTATAAGATGAACCGGGGGACTCCGGTGACCGGTATAAAATAAAGCGCAATAAACATCACTGCAGCGATGAGGATGCGGATGAGATTTCTTTTTTGCTTCTTATTCATTTGAAGCGCCCCTTTCAGGCACAAATCATATTAAAGGAAGATCTCGCAGTCACTCTCCACTTTTTTGCAGTTTTTCCTGACTTCTTCCATGACAGCGGCCGGATCTGCGCCTTCGTCGAATTCCACTTTCATTTTCAGGGTCATGAAGCTGACAGTGGCTTCCTTAACGCCCGCAGTGTTATTGGCGGCGACTTCCATCTTATTGGCACAGTTGGCACAGTCCACATCGATCTTATAGGTCTTTTTCATTTCAGAATCCTCCATAAAGCTTAAATTAAACGATTGTTTAATCGTTAAATAAATAATAACCCTAATACGCCTGATTGTCAATATTATTTTTGGAAATATTCAATGATTTTTTAATTGTTTTGTGTTATGATGGTATCAGAATTATACAGGAGAGTGTTTCATGGACCATACAATACTTCCTCATGACCATCATACTTCGGAATCTTCCCAGAGACTTATGGAGACCATGCCTACTGTGGAGGCTATCAGCCTTGTTTCAGAGGCCCTGAAACAGTTGGGCGATCCCTCCAGGCTGCGCATTTTCTGGCTGCTTTGCCATACAGAAGAGTGCGTGACGGATATTGCGGGATACATGCAGATGTCCAGCCCGGCTGTTTCTCATCATCTGAGACTGCTGAAAGCCGCAGGCCTCGTGTCATCCCAGAGAAACGGCAAGGAGATGTTTTATAAGGCGGCGGATTCGGAGCTGGTCAATGAACTGCATCTGATCATTGAACGTATCGCTGAGATCACCTGCCCGACAGAGGAAGCGTAAGAAAGGAGAAATATGAATATACCACAGGAAATGATCGATAACCGGGCCTTCGATATGCGGGCCATGGCCTTTAACCATCAGCTGTCCACCATTCCGGGGCCGTCCCTGCCTTGGTTCAGGGGACCCATCCCTGCCGGCGCTGTGACCCAGCCTGACGGCAGTGTGGAACTGGCTATGTATGCGCCGGAGGCTAAGAAGGTAGAGGCCGGCACCTGGGGCCAAATGATCCAGCTTACCAAAAATGACATTGGCCTCTGGACCGGGAATCTTCAGTTAGGGAAATATGGCTTCCACAACATCACCTTCAAAGTGGACGGCAATGATGTCCTGAACCGCATGGCGCCTATGTGCTACAGCGGCGGCCAGGCGAATAACTACGTGGAGATCCCGGATCCTGCCCAGGATTATCTGCTGATCAAGGATGTGCCCCATGGGGCTATAACCCGGGAATTCTACACATCCACTGTGACCGGCCAGGTGGAGAGCTGTCTGGTCTACACCCCGCCTTTTTATCAGGAAGAGCCGGATAAGGACTATCCGGTGGTCTACCTCCAGCATGGCGGCGGTGATAATGAAACGGCCTGGATCTATCAGGGAAAAACAAACTTCACCATGGATAACCTTATCGCTGAAGGCAAAGCTGTGCCCTTTATCATCGTGATGAACAGCGGCGGCACCTTAGTCTGGGGCGATGGAGAATGGACCTGTGATTATCATCTGCTGCCGGATGTGGTGGTGAAGGATTGTGTCCCCTTTATCGAGAAGAAGTACCGGGTCAAACCAGGTCCGGAAAACCGGGCTTTCGCCGGCCTTTCCATGGGCTCTCTGCAGGGCGGCTGGACCATGATGCGCTTCCCCGGTGTATTCTCCGCTTTTGGCCTGTTCACCGGTTTCAAAGATCCCCAGCTTGGGTGGGACCAGGAGCAGCAGCCCTGGCTTAAGACCCTGGATGACGGGGAGACCTTTAACCGCCAGGTGAAGCTTCTGCACATCTCTTTCGGCGAGGAAGAAAACCGCACCGGTATTCTCAGTGATCTTACGGATTACCTGGATGAACGGGGCATCCATTACGTGGCCAGGACCTATCCGGGCGCCCATGAATGGGAGAACTGGAGGGCGGCTGC
>CACZSO010000289.1 GCA_902783795.1 uncultured Eubacteriales bacterium | reverse complement strand
TGACGAAGTGAAAATGGATTACTTTGCCGTTTCCTACCCGGACCTTGCCGTATTTGACGAAGACCTCACAAAGAAAAACAAAGCCCACTGCTGCTACCTGATGGGCCTTGGCTACATGGGACTTGGCAACCGGGAAAAAGCTGTCCGCTACCTGAAAGAAACCCTCACCCTCGACCCCGCCCACCAAAAAGCTATTTTATACCTGGGGTCAGGCACTACGAATATTCCGACGATTTAAGCATATAATCACTCGCAGAGTTAAATATTCAGAAAGCAGGAATGAGGGACAGTCCCTCATTCCTGCTTTTTCAGTTGTCTTTGTCTGTGCGTCTAGACTTCCTTGTGCATATATTTACATCTCAGCTATATTCCCGGCAATCCAGCCGCAGAGAAGCATGCTTTTATTTTCTTGCAATTTAAGCAAATTGTATTGAACTGTCACAGTGCCTGACCCCAGAACAACATCTTTTGTTTTCTGGCAATTCGGGAGAATTGTATTGAATCGTCACGGTGCCTGACCCCAAAAAAGACTATCCTTAATTCTTGCATCGTGATAAAATCCATATATCTTCGTTGCATGCAACTTTGTCTGTATGGACATGGGACATGTGAATAATGTACCCGTTGTTGTAATACATCAGAATTCAGGAGGGCATGGCCATGGCTCGACAGGAACTGGATGTGAACCTTGCGAAGGATATTGACCAGGATATTTATATCGATTATGACGATGTGTATGTCAACCGCACGGGTGATAATAAATGCACGGTCCAGAGTTTTATTCACAATACCTGCGAAATTCTTTTTGTGGAAGAAGGGGAAGCCGAGTATGTAATCCATGGGAAGAAGTATCCGGTCAGAAAAAACGGGATTTTGATCATCGGGGCCACAGACATGCATATGTGCCATATCACTCGCACGCCCTATATCCGGTACGGGATTTATTTTATGCCGAAATATCTGGAGCGGCTGATGATGATCCGGGAATACCTGGATGTCTACGGGACGCCGGATGAAGAGCGGTTTATGCTGCTGCAGGACCTGCCGGATCCGCTTTTTAAAGAGTTCTGCAGCATCATCCAGCGGATCTACCACGAACAGATCCATCAAAGCGACGATAATACGCTGATGCGCGATATTCTTGTCTGTGAAATGACGGTGATGCTCAACCGGCTGCTTCATTATCAGAAAGGGACCCACCGCACCGGCGACAGTTTTGCCCTGATGCTGAAGGTCAGGGACTATATCGACCAACATTATGCCGAAGACTGCAGCCTGAACAGACTGGCGGAGGAATTCTACATACAGCCCGCTACCATCAGCCGAAACTTTAAAGCGGCTTTTGATACAACCATCAGCAATTACCTGACCCTGATCCGGCTGAGCAACGCGGTAAGACTTCTGGAAGGCAGCGGAGACAGTGTTACCGGGGTGGCGATGGAGGTGGGGTATTGCAATGTCAATACGTTCATCCGGGCTTTCACAAAAGTGATGAAGACGTCCCCTCTGCAGTACCGAAAAAAGAGAATGGATTTCATGAAAATTCATACCCACTATGATGTGGAGATCAAAGGGGAACCTGGCGGATCGTCTTAACTCTCATTTTTTAGAGGGCACCTTTTGCCTGTATATACAGCGATAGTCTGACGGACTTTCAGACTTTCGCATTCAATTGGAAGACGTTGCGCAATATGCACAAATATGATTCCGGAAAATTAGATAAACTATCTAAACGTGAAGGGCAAGCGACAAAAATTGAATATTTCCCGTCAAAAAATGGAGAGAATCCTCCTGGCGGCCATGATATCATTCAGTCATGGCAAGGAGCTGCAAAGAAAAATCTTTCAGATCTGTTACGGTAAAGATTTGTTGCGGCACACCAGCTGAAGAACGTGAAAAAACGTGAAATCCAGAAAAAGACAGGAGGACTTAAAATGAAAAATGCATTGTCACTTGCTCTTACCGCTGCCATGCTTGCTTCCATGACTGCTGTTCCCGCTGTAGCCGCGGAAGATCCGGTCACCGTTACCATTATGTGCGCATACGCCAGTGAAGATCCTCATGGCCAGTATGTATATCAGTATGCAGACGCATTTATGGAAGCTCATCCGGAAATCACCATCGAAATTCAGGCTATCAGCAGCAACGATATCTATGCAAAGCTTGCTTCCATGGCTACCGCACCGGACGATCTGCCGACTCTGTTCTGGAGCTCCGTGGATATGGCTCCGAGCGAAATCGATATAGGCATCGTAGAGCCCATGGATGAATATCTGGATGATGATACAAAGGCATCTTTCGCAAACGGTGTGCTTGACGGCGCTACCTTCGACGGCGAAATCGCTTTCTATCCGATTGACGTACAGCCCAGCGCTGTGATCTATCGTAAAGACCGTTTTGATGAAGCCGGCTTGTCTGTTCCCACCACATGGGCAGAGTTCCTGGAATGCGCCAAAGCGCTGACCAAGGATACTGATGAAGACGGCGAAGTGGATCAGTGGGGCTTCTCCATGGTCGGTTCCAACAACTCCTCCGGACAGAGCCGTTTTATGAGCTATCTGTGGAGCTGCGGCAACCAGATCGTTTATGATAATGACGGCGAATGGGCTGCAGACATCGAATCCGACAAGTTCCTGGAAGACTTCTCCTTCTGGACAGACCTTTACACCAAAGAAGGCGTAGTACCCACCAGCATCACAGAAGTGGACTATGCCACAGCTGCCAACTATTTCGCCATGGGCTATACCAGCATGATCCTTTCCGGCTCCAACGCCATCGGCGTAGCCTACAACAGCAATCCGGATCTGAAAGGCGCTCTCGGCTCCTTCGTCATCCCCGGCGATGCACCCGGCACCATGCTGAACGCGGAAGGATACGCCCTTTGCGCTCATGCCTCTGACGAAGAGAAGGCAGCAGCTGTTGAATTCCTGAAATTCTTCAACAACAACGACCCAGAGCTTGGCTTCTGGCAGGCTTCCGGGAAGATTCCGGCTACCGTAGAAGGTCAGCAGGCAGACTACATTGTAGGCGATGACTATGCAGGCTATCTTGGAACCATCGAAGCCGGCACCGTGCCGACCATGAGCTTCCCGGGCTTTGCCGCTCTGAAGACCGCCCTTGGCGATGCTTATTCTGCAGTATTCGCAGGCGAAGCATCCAATGAAGACGCTGTAGCTTCTCTGGCGAAGGAAGTGGATACACTTCTGGAGGACTATAACTGATAAAACCTGAGCAAAAACAGCCGCTCTGGCCATCATATAGAGATGATGCAGATCCGGTGATCGGATGGCCTTAAGTCAGAAGATAAGAGTATTCTGCAAAAAAATCCTGCGGAGGACAGGGCGGTTAAGAATGAATCTATAGTGTATGTAAAATGCCATATCTGTGTCGTAATGAGATGGATATGGCATTCTGTTTGAAAGGGGCATATTATGGCACGTCCTGCAGCAGCCAGGAAGGGGATTTTAAATAACCATGTTGGTTACGGCTTCATCTCCCCTGCAGCCCTGGCCATGATCATCCTGATCATTTATCCGATGCTCTATGGCTTTTATATCAGTTTTTTCAATACCAATCTGGTAAACAAGTGGAAGTTTGTCGGCTTTAAATACTACCTACAGGCATTTTCAGAACCGGATTTCTATCAGTCAATTCTGAGAACCTTTATCTTCATGCTGTTTGTAGTGGCGGGCCATTTCTTCCTCGGTTTTCTTCTTTCCAGCCTTCTGAACAAAAAGTTCTTCGGCAGATCTTTCTTCAGAGTTATTTTCACCCTGCCCTGGCTTTTCCCGGAATCTGTCATCGCGCTTCTGTTCACCTGGATTATGAACCCGATGTACGGCGTGCTGAATGCCATCCTCAAAAGTGTGGGAATTATCAGTTCCAACATCGGCTGGCTGGGCGACGGAAAAAGAGCTTTCCCGGCCGTGATTTTCGTCTGCATCTGGAAGGGATATCCGCTGGTGATGACCATGCTCCTTTCCGGCATGCAGAGCATTTCCGCAGACCTGTATGAAGCGGCAGAGCTGGACGGCGCCAGCAAATGGCAGCAGTTCCTGCATGTGACCATCCCCGGCCTTCGCCCGGTCATCAATACGACCCTGATTCTGGACAGTGTGTGGTGGTTCAAACAATATACACTGGTATATACCATGACGGGCGGCGGCCCCGGCAAGGCGACAGACCTGATTTCGCTGAGTATCTACGGTACAGCCTTCAACGATTTCCGGTTCGGCAAGGCAGCTGCGTGGGGAATCATAGTCTTTATCATCTGCTACCTGATCAGCAAAATTTACAGGGGGGTGCTGAAAGATGAGTAAATCAAGAAAAGCGGCGCTTTTGTCCATTCTTCGTTACGTGATCCTGATCGGACTTGGATCCATGGTGGTCATGCCGATTCTGTGGATGGTCTCCACCGCGTTCAAGGGGGAAGCCCAGACCTATTCGCCCAAACCTGTCTGGATCCCGGATCCCATTTCGCTGGATTCCTTTAAAAAGTTTTTCGGCATCTACAATTTCGGCCGGATGACCATCAACAGCTTTGTCACCTGTGTGGGGGCCATGATCATCTGTGTCGCCTTTTCCTGCCTGGCTTCTTACGGCGTGACCCGGTTCCGCTTTAAAGGCCGCAAAACCTTTATGAACTTCCTGCTGATGACGCAGATGTTTCCGAGTGTTATGCTGGTGGTCCCCTTCTATGCCGTGCTCACAAAACTGCATCTGACCAACAGCCTTTTCGGTCTGACAATTGTCTACGCAGCTACCAACATCGCCTTCAGCACTTGGATGATGACCTCCTACTTCGACACCATTCCCATTGACCTGGACGAAGCAGCCAGAATCGACGGAGCCACCCATTTCCAGGCCTTCTGGAAAGTAATCCTACCCCTTACCATCCCGGGTATTGCGGCCGTGGCGATTTACGTCCTGCTGAACGGATGGAACGAATACATGTATTCATCGGTTCTGATCAACAAGGACGCCTACAAAACCCTGACCGTCGGAATCGTAGCCCTGAATTCCCAGAACCAGGTCCACTGGAACGACATGATGGCCGCCTCCTCCTTCTCCTGCCTGCCGCTGATTATCCTCTTCCTGTTCGGCCAGAAATACTTCATCGCCGGCATGACCGGCGGCGCCGTAAAAAGCTGACGGGGTCAGACACCATAATATTCGGGAAAATTGAAATATTCGCAAATATTGTGGGGTCAGGCACCACGAATAATTACACAACCGGCATAGCCAGCGGTGTAGAAGAAAATTGACGGGGTCAGGCACCGTAATATTCAGGAAATTTGCAACATTCGCGAATATAATAGGGTCAGGCACCAAGAAGGAACACCAAGAAGGACATCGTGAATATGGGAGGAGATAAGATGAGCGCAGTATTGATCAGAGACGTTAAAGTGATTGTAACCGCACCGCATGGCATTAATCTGGTGCTGGTGAAGGTGGAGACGTCCGAACCGAATATTTACGGATATGGATGCGCCACTTTTACCTGGAGATATAAGGCTGTCGTCACAGCCATTGAGGAATATTTAAAACCCATGGTGATCGGGCGGAATGTCAGCAATATCGAGGATATCTGGCAGACCATGAAAGGAAGTTCCTACTGGCGGAACGGGCCGGTGCTCAACAACGCCATTTCCGGGATTGATGAAGCCCTCTGGGATATCAAAGGCCGGATGGCGGGGATGCCGGTTTACGACCTGCTTGGCGGAAAGACCAGAGAAGGTGTAGCTGTCTATCGCCATGCGGATGGGAAATGCATAGAAGAAGTGGAAGAGAATATCCACAGATTCAGGGAAGAGGGCTTCCGATATATCCGTGTACAGATGAATACCTACGGTGGAAACTTCGATAAATCTTCTGCCAGTATGTGGATGCCGGAGGGTCATCCGGATGGTTCCTATTTCAACCCGAGACAATATATGCGCAGCACACTGGAGCTTTTCGCCAGAGTCCGGCAGGATTTCAGCGAGGAGCTGGAGCTTCTGCATGACATCCACGAGCGTCTGGCGCTTCCGGATGCGCTGGCCTTTGCGAAAGAGATGGAGGCCTTCCATCTGTTTTTCCTGGAGGACGCGCTGCCGCCTTCTCAGGGTGAATATTTCCGGGTGCTGAGGGAAAATACCACCACGCCGCTGGCCATGGGAGAGCTGTTTGTGAATAACAACGAATGGAGGGCCCTGGTGCAGAATCAGTGGATCGATTTTGTCCGCACGCATCTGAGCTTTATCGGCGGTCTGACACCGGCCAGAAAGATGGCCGCCTTTGCGGAAATCTATGGCGTCCGCACAGCCTGGCATGGCCCCGGGGATCTGACTCCGGTGGGAATGGCGGCCCAGATTCATCTGGATACGGCTATCCACAACTTTGGAATTCAGGAATTCCAGGGCTTTAACGAGGCAGAAATGGAAGTTTTCCGAGGCGCACCGGAATTGAAAGACGGATATGCCTATCTGAATGACCGTCCTGGCTTTGGCATAGAGGTGGATGAAGCCGCAGCAGCCAAGTATCCGCCTGTGGAAATGGACTTCAGCTGGCTTTATCCCAGACTTCAGGACGGCACGGCAGTAAGGCCATAAGACGGCTGAATTATGGAACGCAGTGTCTGTTTTCCGGATGGGAGACGTATGAATTCATGAGTATAAGCCCCAGAATCCATGGGCATTCTGGGGCTGGCTTTATTCAAGTGAGAGATTCTGCTTCAGACTGTCCAAAACAGAGATCTTTTGAGAAGCAGGTATGGTAAACTTCTGGGAGGAGCGGTTTACATCATGTTTGACACGCTGATAAAAAACGGTAGAGTAATTGATGGTACAGGAGCGAAGCCTATAAAGGCTGACATTGCAATCCTCCGCGACCGGATCTGCGGGATCGGTCATTTCGAGGAGAAAGACGCACGAAAAGTGATCGACGCTTCCGGCCTTACCGTCACTCCGGGGCTGATTGACGGGCATACGCATTCGGAACTGAATCTGATGAATAACCGCCAGCATCCGAACGCGCTGTATCAGGGGATTTCTACCGTGGTAACCGGCCAGTGCGGCCTGGGCTTTGCCCCCATGTCCGCTGAAAAGCTGGAAGAGGCGATCCGGTTTAATTCCGGCATTTTCGGCAACGATTCCTGCAGACTGAAGCCATGGAATACCTTTGGTGAATATCTGGAGAGGCTGGACGGGTGTGCAGTGAATGTGGCCTCCAATGTGTCCCATAATGCGGTCCGCCAGGCTGCCTGTGGGTACGAGGATGTACCTTTGACGGGAGAGCGGCTTGAAAAAGCGCTCGCAGCACTGGATGCGGCGATGAGCGACGGGGCGGTGGGAATGTCGGTAGGGCTTTCCTATTATCCGGGCGGCTACAGCGATACACAGGAACTGGTTGAACTCTGCAGAGTCGTCCAGAAACACGGAGGCGTATTCTGCGTCCATCTTCGGCTGGACGATCATCAGATTCCGCTCAGTCCGGTAGAAGAGATTGCAGAGGTGGTGCGCCGCACAGGCGTCCGCCTGAATATGCTGCACTATCGCACTGGCAGCATGACGCAGCCGATCGAAAGCCTTTTCGCGCCTTTTGCAGAGCTGGAAGAAGAGGGAATGGAGATTCATTATGAATACTACCCCTATATGGTAGGAGCCGGGCTTTTAATGGCTCTGGTGCCGGGATGGGCACAGGAAGGCGGGCCGGATCGGACCATGGAGCGGCTTCGGAATCCCACTCTTCGGGACAGGCTTCTTCGGGAGATGGATGAAAGGCACAGGTATTTTTTTGATGAAGGCCAGACCTGCCGGATTATTCTGACAGAAGACCCCTATGCTCCGGACCTGGACCGAACGATGGACGAGATTATGAAGGAGCGCGGCGTGGGATTTTCCGAGGCCGTCCTGCAGCTTCTTGCGGAAAATCATCTGCAGGTGGGGTTTGCCGGGGTTGAAAATCAGTCGGAGGAGCTGAAGGAAAAGCTGTATGAAGACCAGTACCGGCTCTTTCTGGATCCGCGGTACAGCATCGGCAGTGATAC
>CACZSO010000288.1 GCA_902783795.1 uncultured Eubacteriales bacterium | reverse complement strand
TTAAGACCTTATAAACCCTGCGATGCGGCGAATATAGCCGCCTGGTGTCAGGATAAGAAGACCTATGAGACCTGGGGAGGCGACCTTCTGGGAGCCTTCCCCCTTTCAGCAGAGGATATTAATGCAGTCTACCTGGACCAGAATGGACTTTGCGCGGAAGAGGATAATTTCTATCCCATGACAGCCCTGGATGACGATGAGATGGCGGGGAGTTTTATTATCCGCTACATCCATGGAGACAGGCGGATCTTAAGGTTCGGCTGGGTCATCGTGGACAGTGCAAAAAGAGGCGAGAAGATCGGCCAGCGGATGCTGACAGCGGGTCTGAAATACGCCTTTGAGATCCTGGGAGCGGAACAAGTGACCATCGGCGTGTTTGAAAACAACATTGCCGGTTACAAATGCTATAAGGCGGTGGGTTTCCACAAACCATCAGATCTGCCGGATTCTTTTAAAGAGGTGGACGGGGAGACCTGGAAGGTGGTGGAACTGGCCATCCGTAAGGAAGACTATGCAGACCCTCAATGAGTATCTTCAGCAAAGATTTGGCTGTAAAGTTTACAAAATAGCCCTGGATGGAGGCTTTACCTGTCCGGTAAGAGACGGGACCCTGGACACCCGGGGCTGTATTTTCTGCTCCGCAGGAGGCAGCGGCGAGTTCGCGGAAGACAGGGATCTAAGTATCACCGAACAGATCGAAAAGGGGAAGCAGCGGGTCGCGAAGAAGATACGGGACGGGAAATACATTGCCTACTTCCAGGCCTATACCGGGACCTATGCACCCACAGAAAGGCTGCGTTCTCTGTATGAGGAAGCCATCCGCCATCCGGATATCGCGGTACTTTCCATTGCTACCCGGCCGGACTGCCTGGGAGAGGAGGTCCTGGATCTTCTGGAAGAAATGAACCGGATAAAACCGGTGTGGGTGGAGCTGGGGCTTCAGACCATCCATGAAAGGACAGCGGCCTATATCAGACGGGGCTACCCGCTGGAGATTTACGAGAAGGCAGTGAAGGCTTTGCATGAGAGAAACATCGAGGTGATCACGCATCTGATCATCGGCCTTCCCGGGGAGAGCTGCGAAGATATCTGCGCCTCTGTGCGCTATGTCTGTGAAAAGAAGACAGATGGCCTCAAACTTCAGCTTCTGCACGTGCTGAAAGGCACCGACCTGGAAAAAGAATACCGTCAGGGAAAGATCCATGTGCTGTCCGAAGATGAATACATGGACATCCTCAAGGCCTGTGTCAGCCTGATCCCGGATGATGTGGTGATCCACCGGCTCACCGGGGATGGGGATAAGAAACTGCTGGCGGCGCCCCTTTGGAGCGCAGATAAAAAACACGTGCTGAACCGCATCCGGCGGGAAGTACTTATATCGTAGATAAAACCTACGTCCGGAAAGACGGGAGGTTGTGGCGGCTTACTAGTGGTCAGATGGATAAGGCGTTTTGAACAGATACAGTAAAACAAGGAAATAAAGGCAGATCAAGTAAGAAAGGAGATAGAAAAATGAAGATCGCGGTGACCTATGAGAATGGCAATGTATTTCAGCATTTTGGCCGGACGGAACAGTTTAAAGTGTATGAGGTGGAAGATGGAAAAGTGGTCAATGCCGCTGTCATCGGCTCTGACGGGGCAGGACATGGAGCATTGGCTGCGTTGCTGGAAGACCGGGCCATCGATGTGCTGATCTGCGGCGGCATTGGCGGAGGAGCACAGGCTGCCCTGGCTGAGCACGGAATAGAACTATGCGCAGGAGCATCGGGGAATGCAGATGAAGCAGTGGAAGCCTATCTTCGAGGAGAGCTTGAAAACACCGGCGCCAACTGTGACCATCATGGTGAAGGACATTCCTGTGATGAGCATGGAGAAGGAGAAAACTGCGGGAACTGCGATAAGGGCGGATGTGCCGGAAACTGTGAGGAAAAACCTGCGGAAGGAAAGAACATCGGCAAAAAGGTGAGGACACATTATCGGGGTACTTTCAATGACGGCACCCAGTTCGATTCTTCCTATGACCGGGGCGAACCCCTGGAGTTTATCTGCGGCGCCGGCATGATGATCCCGGGTTATGATGCTGCCGTAGCCAATATGGAAGTGGGAGAAACGGTGCAGGTGCATCTGATGCCCTCAGAAGCTTATGGCGAAGCTGATCCTGAAGCTGTCTTCACCCTGGACATTGCCCGTCTGCCCGGTTCCGAAGAACTGGAGGTGGGACAGCAGGTCTATCTGCAGAATTCCCTGGGACAGCCTTTCCCGGTAAAAGTTGTGGCAAAAGACGACACCACCATCACCTTTGACGCTAACCATGAAATGGCTGGAAAAGAGCTGAATTTCACCATCGAGTTAGTAGAGATCGTGGAAGAATAACGGCATATATTTCACAAAGATTTCACAGATTTTTAGCACTCACCTATTGACAGTGCTAACAAACGTGCTATAATAGGCATCGAACAGAGGAACAGAGAAGACCGCAAGGACTTAAAAGTGTTCCAACGATCCAAACACTCCGTCCCCTTGCTCAAAATAAAAGGTCATGGACCTGAATGAGTAAAGGAGGCAATATTATGTTACTACCTAGTATTTTTGGAGAAGATCTGTTTGATGACTGGCTCGATTTCCCGGACACGAGAGATCTGGACAAAGTTGAGCGTAAACTGTATGGGAGACATGCAAACAGGCTGATGAAGACGGATGTCCACGAACATGAGGATCATTATGAGATGGACATTGACCTTCCGGGATTTAAGAAAGAAGAGATCACTGTGGCACTGAAAGAAGGTTATCTGACCGTCAGCGCACAGAAAGGTCTGGATGAGGATGATAAGGATAAGAAAGGCAAACTGATCCGTCAGGAACGGTTTACCGGAGCCATGAAGCGAAGCTTTTACGTGGGTGATCATGTAAAGCAGGAGGATGTGAAGGCAAAATTCGAACATGGTGTCCTGAAGCTGACTTTCCCGAAAGAAAAGGAAGAAGCATTGCCTGAACAAAAGACCATCATGATAGAGGGATAAAAAACAAGACAAACCTATTTATGACAGAAGCCAGCCGCCGCAGAGAGATCTGCGGCGGCCTTTTTATAAGTATAAGCCAGGCTTTTCTAAACCAGCGGTTAACAAACCGGTATTGAAATGAGCATCATTATTGTGTATAATCCTAACAGATCAAAAGACATGGATCCTGTTAAGGGAGAAAAGGACAAAAGAATGAGGCAAAGCATGTCAAAAATAAAGAAGGTAATGGCAGTTTTAATGATCATAGTGCTGATCGTTAACTGTACAGCCTGCGGGCTTCTGTCAGACAAAACCGATAAGACTTCCAGTGCTTCCGGCAAGGGTTCCGGTATAGGTGATATCATCAGTGATGCCGCCAGTAAAGCCGCGGAAGCGGCCGGCAATGTTAAGGATAAGATCGTGGACTGGTACAGCAGTTTAGATCTGAGTGGCTTTAAGAAAGGCTGGGATAAGGCTGTCGATTTTATGGGAGATACCTATTCTGCTATTGCATCCAGCAAATATGTAGAAGATGTGGGCAAGGCTATTGAGAAAGTCAGGGGGAGCATCAGTTCTGCTTACGGTTCTGCCAAGGATGTGGTCCAGGAAGCAAGCTTTGCCGCAGAAAAATGGGCTGCCGGGACTTTCAGTATGGACACAGCGTCCCATAAGTCTTCTGATCCAGGAGAAGAAGCCAGCCTGAAATATTATCAGACGTCTGATGAGAAGGCACAGACCCAGGCTGCGGCCTTGATCGAAGCCTATAAAAAGTACAGCAATAAAAAAGCCAAGCCTCTATCCTTTAAAGAATATGTGGATAAAAACGTCAGCACAGGAGAGCAGAAAGAGCTGTTAGGTTCTGTTTACAGAGATGAAGACAGGATCATTCCTGAAGAGCAGATGTCTGAAGCGTCAGACTATCTCAAAGGGAAAGTCAGCAGTTTGTCAGAGATAGAAGGAG
>CACZSO010000287.1 GCA_902783795.1 uncultured Eubacteriales bacterium | reverse complement strand
GAAAGATCCGCATAGCCTGTCATGGAAGTGGGCTGTTTGCCCTCCGCTATCTTCTTACGGGCGATACGGACGATGCCGGTAGCGGAAGCATACTGCTCCAGGCAGCCGCGGTTGCCGCAGTTGCACACATCCGTCTCATCCGGGTTCACTACGAAATGACCTACTTCACCGCCTAAGCCGCGGTTGCCGGCTACGATACGGCCCTTTAAGATGATGCCGCCGCCTACGCCGGTGCCCAGGGTAAAGACGGCTGCGTCTTCATAACCCTTTGCTGCGCCGTAATACACTTCGCCCAAAGCCGCTACATTGGCGTCATTACCGGCGGCTACCGGGATGCCGTTCAGTGCCTGGGAAAGAAGCTCTGCGGGATGGCACGCGCCCATACCGAGGTTTACACAGCGGGGCAGGAAACCATCATCACGGATGGGTCCGGGCAGACCCATGCCGACTGCCTTCAGCTCATCTTTTTCGATTCCCAGTTCTTCTAATTTTGCAAACAATGCCTGGGCAATGTCATCCCAGATGCCGTCGATCTCTTCAAATTTGCGGGTCTTGATCTCCCAGGCTGCCACCGGGGCGCCTTCTTCCGGGAAAATACCAAGTTTGATGGTCGTTCCGCCTACATCCACACCTGCCAGATAAGTACTCATTTGATCACTCCTTTATGTTTACTTAGCACTTTCTTATATAATAGCAAAAACCGCCAGGGTTTACAAGGCGGAAATATTTTTCTTTTTGGATTTAATATAACCGTATTCATGAAAGAAGGACAGCCTCTTAAAATAAAGGCTGTCCTTTGCTTTCTCTTCTTTTTGAGGTTCTTTAAACAGACCACCAAGGGGCAATCTTCCCAAAACATCTGTAATTGCTTATCATAAAACTGATGGCCGCCAGTATGAGAAGCGGCATACATACCATCAGCTTTTTCTCCTCCGAGAGGAACGCTGCCAGGATACAGGTTCCACCTATCCATGTCATATGAATACAGTGGCTTATCTTATGCCTTTTGATCATGCCTTTCTCAATCAAAATTTTATACAGTTTTTTACTGCAATGAAAATTTCTGAAAAAAAGCCCAAGAAATCCTATAATAATAAATAAACTGCCTTCTATAATTAAAAAGATATCCGTAGGTTTCATGAATTCTTTCCTTCGCAAACTAATAAACTCAACAATAAGATTCTATATGGCTGGTTCAATCCCTTTCAAAGCATCCTTTTTGATAAAAGTCAACTACATTCAACTCTGTTATATTTCTCTGTTTTTCCCAACTTTAGATCACAAATCAATACAGATTTATGTCCTATTATCTCTTTCCTATCTTTATGTTTTCGTGTATAATAGCTGTAAGATCTGCAAATGTCATTCTGTGGCATTACTTACTTAAAGCTGTAATTGAGATTATACTCTTCGGAGGTTTTTATGGATATATTCAGCGTGATCACACTGCTGGGCGGCCTGGCCATGTTCCTTTACGGCATGCGCCTCATGTCAAGCTCCCTGAAAGAAAATTCTTCCGGAACCCTGAAAGCCATCATGGGAAAGGTGACGAACAATGTATTCAAGGCCTTTCTTTTGGGTGTCGTAGTTACTGCCATCATTCAGTCTTCTACGGCTACCATCGTTATTACTTCCGGTCTGGTGGCTGCCGGCATTCTGACGCTCAGGCAGTCTCTGGGCATCATTATCGGGGCAAACGTGGGTACCACAGTGACCGGCCAGATCATCCGTCTGCTGGACTTGAATTCCACCTCCACATCCTGGCTGGAATTCTTCAAGCCGTCGACCCTGGCACCTCTGGCGCTGATCGCCGGCATCATCCTGATCATGTTCTGTACTTTCAAAAAGTCGGATGCCATCGGCAATATCGTGATCGGCTTCGGTATCCTGTTTTCCGGGCTTCTGAACATGACATCGGCGGTCTCCATCCTGACGGAAAAGGGAGTTTTTGACGGGCTTTTCAGGAATCTTTCCGACAATCCTTTCATCGGTTACGCCACAGGAGCCGGCGTGGCTTTCGCACTGCAAAGCTCCTCCGCAACGGTGGGCATCCTGCAGGCTTTCTCCATGTCAGGCCTCCTGTATTTTAAGAGTATCTACAGTGTCCTGATGGGCGTCTATCTGGGCGACTGCACCACCACTGCCATCGTCTGTTCCATCGG
>CACZSO010000286.1 GCA_902783795.1 uncultured Eubacteriales bacterium | reverse complement strand
CGGCATGGCCATGATATCGTCATGGATATTGGCGGATCTGGCGGCTTCGATGATCTCTTCCATGGAAGCCCGGGGAGCCGCATAGCCAATGTTCTCCGCTATGGTCCCGTTGAACAGGAAGGTATCCTGCAGCACCGGGGAGATGACAGCCCGGAGACTTTCGATGGTCACATCGCTGATGTCATGGCCGTCCACCAGGATCCGGCCGCTGTTGGGCTCATAGAACCGGGAGATGAGCTGGGTCATGGTGGTCTTGCCCACGCCTGTGGGGCCCACCAGGGCCAGCATCTTTCCGGGAGGACAATGGAAGGAAATATCTTTCAGGACCGGATTGGATTCTTCATAAGAGAAACTGACATGGTCGAAGGCAATATCGCCCTTCACATCTGTAAGATCCACCGCATCCGGTTTGTTTTTGATCTCAATAGGCGCGTCCAGGATAGCCACCACACGCTCGGCGCCGGCCAGGGACTGCTGCAGGCTCTCCAGCAGATTAGCCAGGCCCGTCACCGGGGCATAGAAAAGGCCTAAATACAGCAGGAAGGCCACGATGACTTCCACGCTTAAACCTTCCCGGTAGGCCAGATATCCGCCGAAGGCCACCACTAAAATGGTGCCGATGGAGGAGATAAATTCTACCGCGGGATGGAAAACAGCACTGATCTTCAGGGCTTTCAGCATGGCTCTCACGTGCTCAAAGTTCCGATCATTGACCCGGCCGGTCTCATAATCTTCCCGGCCGAAAGACTGGATCTCGTGGATGCCGGACAGGTTATCCTGCAGTTTTCCATTCAGCTCACCCATCTTAGCCTGGGAGATCCGGAAGTAGGGGCGCACCTTTTTGGAGAAGATGATACCGGAGATCATGATCAGAGGGATAGGCGCGCAGGTAATGAGGGCCAGTTTCCAGTTGATGGTCAGCAGAATGGCCAATGCGCCGGCAAAAGTCACCAGGTTCGTGATGGTCTCCGGGATCATGTGGGCGTATAAAAGCTCAAAATCCCGGGAATCATTGACGATACGGCTCATGAGGTCACCTACCTGTTTATCATGATAATAACCCAGGTGCAGGTGCTCCAGCTTATCGTAGGTCTTGGTACGAAGATCGCCCACCAGGTACCAGGCTGCCTTATGAGCCAGGTAATTGCTTAAGAAACGGAACAGGATCCGCAGGAGATACAGGCCTATCAGGATGAGCGTCAATGTCCCGATGGTGGATAGGGCACTCTGGTCCACGCCGCCGCTCACGATACCGGTCATCCGGGACAGGACCCGGGGAGCGGCCAGATTCACGACGGTCAGGCACAGGGTCGACAGGATCGCGATAACATAAAGTTTTTTGTAACGAATGGCTTCTTTGGAAAGCCGCAACAGTAATTTCATCAAGTACTCCTTTGTAAATAAAAAAGGGATGCCGCAAAGCTCGGCATCCCAACTGCTTTTGCTGATATTATAAGCCGCTCTTAAGTCAATGTCAAGGCCATTGCCGGAATGTTAAAGAAGCTTTATGATTCAAGTTGATTTTTGCTGCGCCTTACGCTACAATAGACAAAACAAGATTATTCGTGTCCATGTTAGGAAAGGAGTTTTTTATGAAAGAGTTTACCGGTTATGTCCATGGTATCAACCTGGGCGGATGGCTGTCCCAGTGCGACCATACCAAAGAACGGTATGAGACATTTATCGTCGAGAGCGACATTGAAAAGATAAAGAGCTGGGGCCTGGACCACATCCGAGTCCCGGTGGATTATGACCTGGTGGAGACCAAGGAAGGCGAATACATAGAGGACGGCTTTGGCTATATCCAGCGGGCCATCGACTGGGCCGGCAAGTATGGCCTGAACATGATCCTGGACCTGCACAAGACCTTCGGCTACAGCTTTGATAAAGGAGAGAACGAGAGCGGCTTCTTTGAAAATGAAGCCTATCAGGAGCGTTTTTACCGTCTGTGGGAACAGTTCGCGAAACGGTTTGGCGCCTATCATGACAGACTTTGTTTTGAGCTTTTGAATGAAGTCACCAGCGAAGCCTACAGCGACATCTGGAACCATATCTCCACCACCTGCATCCAGAGGATCCGGGCCTTTGCACCCGAGATCAGGATCCTGATCGGCGGCTATAATTTCAACAGTATTACAGCGCTGAAAGATCTGGCCATGCCCTATGATGAGAACATCGTCTATAATTTCCACTGCTATGAGCCGCTGGTCTTCACACATCAGGGAGCCTATTGGGTGGAAGGCATGGATACTTCTTTCCGCATGCGTTTTGATTCGACCTTCGGCGAATACTGCAAAAACGCAGAAGAGCAGCTGGGCGTTTTCTCCACCGATCTTTCCGTTTATGATCCGGATACGGTCATGGGTACGGAGTTCTTCGCGGGTCTGACCGCGGAAGCCGTCCGTGTGGCGGAAGAAAGAAACGTACCGTTATACTGTGGAGAATACGGTGTCATCGACCTGGCAGAACCGGAAGATATCCTGAAATGGTACCAGGCCATCTGCAGCTGTTTTGACCGTTATGGGATAGGAAGGGCCGCCTGGAGTTATAAGGAAATGGACTTCGGCTTTGTGGATGAACATATGAAACCGGTCCTGGAAGAAGTACTGAAGATCATGTAATCATTTTGAAGCAAGATAAGGCCAGGCAGGGCGTCCTGCCTGGCTTTTTTAAAAGATGAAGGGAGGACAGCCATGATAAGAAAGATGGAACGGGAGGAGATCCCGGCTTGCACAGCCTTGATCAGGAAAAGTTTCCTGACTGTGGCGGATGAGCTCGGTTTTACCAGCGAAAATGCACCGCGCTTCACGGCTTTTGCCATATCCGATGAACGGCTTACATGGCAGGTGGATGAGGAGCATCGGCCAATGTTCGTCTTTGAGGAGGGGGGTGTCCTGTGCGGATACTATTCCCTTGGGATCCTGGATCAGGAGACCATAGAGCTTTCGAACCTGGCTGTTCTGCCGGAATGCCGGCATCAAGGCATAGGAAAAGCGTTATTCACCCATGCAGTGGAAACAGCGAAGGAGATGGGGTATAAAGTCATGAATATCGGGATCGTGGAAGAAAATACGATCCTGCGTAAATGGTATGAAGAGAATGGGGCAGTCCACACAGGTACAAAAAAGTTTGATTTCTTCCCCTTCACCTGCGGGTACCTGAAAATAGACCTGAAATAAAGGAGCTTTTATAGATCTGATACATTTAGTTTTTAGGTGGAAGGCCTGGGGGACATTGACAAAGGGGAGATCAGATAAGAGGAATGATACGGCTGGACATGCCGGCCTTACGGGGGGATAAGCATGGTTTTTGAACTGGATGATACATCGAAAGCGGAGGCTTTATTTGAAGGATGGCAGGAGACCTTGATCTATTCCTGCCTTCAGAAGGTCATGGGGAAGATCCTTGTGACAGATATAAATGAACCGGTATCAGCCTTCGCTTATGTAGGCTGTTTCTGCTTCTTTGCGGGAGTACCTGACCGGGAGCTGGCAGCGCATAAGCCGGAAGGCTTTATCATCATGGTACCCCAGAATGAAGCCTGGGCTGAGATCATAGAAGATATTTATCCTGAAGCAAAAAGGTTTACCCGTTACGCCATCAGAAAAGATACGGTCTTTGACAGGGACAGACTGAAAGAAAATCTGCAGCTGCTTCCGGAAGGATATGAGCTGAAGATGATCGATGCAGATCTTTATGATCAGTGTCTGGAAGATCCAGTCACCGCGGATTTCGTTTCTTCCTTTGGCAGCAAGGACAGGTATCTGGAACTAGGCAGAGGGGTGGTGACTGTCAGGGAGGGCCGGATCGTTTCCGGGGCTTCCTCCTATACCCGTTATAAAGAAGGCATAGAGATCGAGGTGGATACAGTGCCGGAGGAAAGGAGAAAACATCTGGCGCTGATCTGTTGTTCTCAGCTGATTCTGAACTGTCTGGAAGAAGGCCTATATCCCAGCTGGGATGCCCATAATATGGATTCTGTCCGTTTGGCAGAAAAGCTAGGATATGAATACGACCATGAATACACTGCCTATGAGGTCGCCACAGATCAGCGGACCCATTGAAAAAGTGATCCCCTGAAGCTTAAAAACTTCAGGGGATCTGGTGCATCAGTCGGTGCATTCCACTGTCAGATTTTTAAAATATCCATCGGTTCCTATATCCACATACAGGCCCAACGCACCCCGGCTTTCAGGCCCATGTTTTAAACCGTTCACTTCCAGCACTTTCTGACCATCCACGAAGAAGATACCCGTATCTTCTGTGATCTCTGCCCTGATATGGCTCCATTCATTCAGCGCTATACTGTCTGCCTGATTTTCATACAGGGTGATGCCGAATTCCCGGAAATAGGAAAATGTGTAGCCGGGATAGGAGAAATATTGGCAGCCATGGGCTTTTCTTACCGGATCCGTACAGTCTTTTCCGTTCGTCGGACGGATGTAGAAAGACTCAAACTCACTGTCTGTCTCATTGGCACGGAAAACGATGCCGATAAAGCCTCTGGCATAGTCCGGGGCATCGGCTGTCAGCCCTCCGCGGACATCCACATCGATGACGCCGTTGTGGAATTCCAGATCCTCCAGTTTAAGATAAGTATTTTCGTCCGGAAGCTCTTTATGGATCTTCCGGACCCGGATGACTCCTTCCGGAAGATATTCAGCCTTTGTATGCACCGGAGTGAAGTTATTTTCTGTCATTTCGATCTTCATTTTTCTAACCCCTTTCCAATGATCTTTCCGTTATATTATACAGAATGATGACTTCTGCGGCAAGCAGTTTCAAACGAGGTCAGGCCGTTACCTTTATTTTGGATCTGACCTTGTCACGGGATAGGATCCAGATGCCCGGACAGCCGGTGATTGACGGAAAACGGTACAATTAGATTCCCCTATTGACAAACCGGAATGAAGCTGATAAAATAACGAAATCAAAATTTAATATGATAACACAGTAAACCGTTGAAGCGGAGATAACGGCAATGATGCCTCTACAGAGAGTCTG
>CACZSO010000285.1 GCA_902783795.1 uncultured Eubacteriales bacterium | reverse complement strand
TTAAAAAGATGGCGGATAGATGGCCGAAACTGATCAGTATTCTGTCAGGAGCCATCCTTTCGGCCATCGGCTGCCTCATCAGCCTGTGGGTCAGGGATATGTACGCGATAGTGATCTTGAGCGCGGGCTTATTTTTGATGTTGTTTGAACTCGGCAATGTTATTATCAGGCCGGAAGAAGATCCGGCAGATAAGAAAACAAGGGAAACAGATAAGGCGCATGGCAGCACACCGCAAGCCATACAGGCGGACGGAAACCTGAAGGAGAAGCCTTTATCATCACCAAAAATGGGCTGGCTAAGAAAAGGCTTCCGGAAAGTCGTCGTTACATTGTCCACTATATCATTTCCGATCTTCCTGATGCACCGGCTGCTGATCAAGACATCGCTGGAAAGCTGGCTCGCGCCGGAGATGAGTGAAGCAACATGCTTTAAATGGGGCATTTACCTGGTGATCCTCATCCTTGTGGTCTCCTGGATCTTACAATGCGCCGGAAAGCAGGCAGAAAAAGGAATATCGGCATTTTTAAGCAGAAAAAGATAAAAGTGTCTTCAAGCGCCGGGGAATAACGTATTAAAAAGGCTTAAGATCCGGTGTTTCGCTGCAGCATACGAAGAATTCAGCCAAAAGGTCGATGCAGTCCTGGACATCTTTTAAGGATCCGACCTCGTCCGGGTTATGCATGTAGCGAAGGGGGATGGAGACTAAGGCAAAGGGGACACCGATACCAGTCTGGTGCATGGTGTCGCCATCCGTGCCGGTACGTCCATTGGCGGCTTCCGTCTGGATCTCCATGTTAAGTTTCGTCGCACAGGCTCTTAATAATTCATTCAGCTTTTTGTGGATGGAGGGGTTGTTGCAGATCACAGGACCCTTGCCTACGGAGATATCTCCGGTGTCTGCGGTATCAATGCCGCAGTTGTCAGAAGTGTAGGTCACATCTACCGCGATACAGATATTGGGCTTCACACGGGAAGCGGTAAAATAGGCGCCATTTCCTGTAGTCTCTTCTCCGGTGGTGGAGACAGAGTAGCAGACTGCCGTGGTGCCTTTTTTCTTAGCCTCAGCCAGGGCTTCCATGACGATGTAGGCGCCCAGCCTGTCGTCCAAGGCGCGGCCGGTGATGCAGTCATTCAGCATTTCCCGGACATCTGTGTCAAAGGTCGCTGTATCGCCTAATTCCACGTATCTTAAGGCATCTTCCTTATCTTTGGCACCGATATCGATGCGAAGGTCAGAAGCCTTTAATTCCGCATTTTTCGCGATATTACGGGAATTTGCAACGGCACCGTAGATCACGCCGTTCTTTGTGTAGATCCTGACCTTATGCCCGGGATAGGTGGTGGTGTAGATACCGCCGATCCGGGTGACTTTCAGCATGCCGTCTTCTGAGACCGCTGTAATCATCAGGCCGATCTCATCCGCGTGTCCGGCCATAAGGACCTTGAAGGGAGCTTCCGGGTTCAGGATAGCCGTTACATTACCCAGTTCGTCCACTTCCACTTTATCTGCTTTATCCTGCATATAATCGTAGATCTTTTTTTCAAGTACTGTCTCCGAACCTGACACAGAGCCAGTGGACAGAAGGTCAAATAAAAAAGCTTTATTCATGATATCAGAATGTCCTTTCATAACAAGATAAGTGGTTTTATTGTAGCAGAAAATTCCGCTTATGTATAGGATTTAATCCCCGGCTTTTCATTGACTTTGCCCGGGATTTTCATTAAAATGAAAGGGACTTCATGTGAATAAAAAGAAAATATACAACAGGAGGGAAATATCGTGGGGATCGTACGCTTTAACTTTAATTCAGAAACCCTGGCCCAGCAGGTCAATGTTACACTGTGCCTGCCTACGCACAGCCCGATGGACACAAGAAACGGAGCGGATGCGGAACATTATTACCGTCCGGGACTTAAATATCAGACACTCTGGCTGCTGCATGGCGGCTCGGGAGATGATTCGGACTATGTGACTTTTTCAAACATTGCCCGTTATGCGGAAGAGCATAAGGTAGCGGTGGTCTGCCCGGCAGATTATAACCAGTATTATACGAATGACATCAATGGCGGTGCCCGGTATTTTGACTATATCGTGGAGGAGCTTCCCACCGTGCTCCGGGGCCTGTTCCCTTTGGCTTGGAACCGGGAGGATAATTTTATCGGCGGCCTTTCCATGGGTGGCTGCGGCGCTTTCAAATGTGCTATTTCCCGGCCGGATCTTTATGGCTCAGCCCTGATCATGAGCGGCAGTATCTTAAGCAAGGCATGGCTGGAAAACCGGTATGTCAGCGGGGCGAACCGCATCCTGTTCTCCAGGCTGGGTCTGCCGGAGAATTTTGAAAACGGACCGGACGATATGTGGTCTCTGGCCAGAAAACAGGCAGAGGCAGGCACTGTTATGCCGAAGTTCTATATGTCCGTAGGATCGGAAGACTTCACCTTGAATGTGATGCGGGAATCCTATGAGTATATCCGCGGTCTGGGGTATGATATCCCCGTCTATGAAGAGGTGGAAGGTCTCCGTCATGAGTGGAAGCTGTGGGACAGGACCCTGGAAAAAGCTCTGGACGAATGGCTTCCGGTGAAAAATGCACCGGTGTATCAGTAAGCAAAAAGAACACGGGCAGCTTTACGCTGCCCGCTTTTTTGTGTGAAACAGGATCAAATTCCTTTGAACAGCACTTTCAGTGAGTTCCAGTAATAGTAAGGAACCAGGAAGTCTGTATGATAATAATCAGAAACTGAATAATAAATATTATTCTTTACCGGGTCTGTGCCATAGGAGAAGCAGGGTTCTTTGGTCAGATACTTCATCTGTGCAGTCATTTCTGCAATATCTTCCTTGCCGCCGTTCGTGGCGTAGATGAAGAAGGGCAGTTCCGGATGAGCTTTTGCAGGACCGGTCACATATTCGATGACCTCTTCCTCTGTCATTTTTTCACCTCTTTTTTTATCCCCTCTGGTGCTGCAGCTCATGGGACCGAACCACCTGAAATACTCAAACGCGTGATGGATCATGCGCCAGGTCATGGCGCCGCCCCGGGAATACCCGGTGAATGCACGATGATCACGGGAAGCCTTGATGCCCGCATCGGAAGGATCTGTAAGGTAAGTATTATATTTAGATTCTACTGCCGGGATGATGCTTTCCACGACTTCCCGGTAATAGTTTCCTTTGATTTCCGGCCAGCCGCCGTCGCCCGCCGGGACCATACCAGTGATCAGCCGTTCCCCGGCATCTCCCATGGGATCCATGTAATAGGTGATGGAGACGATGAGGCAGGGTTCGTTTTCACCGGAATCGAACAGCATGTCCAGCATGGGTTTATTGCCGCCGATGGAGAAGATAGAAGGCTCACAAGTGTTGCCGTGCTGATAGTACAGAACATTGTACTTTTTCTCCTTGTCCTCCGGATCGTAACCATAGGGAAGATAGACATAGCAGTATTTGGCGTAGGTCTTTCCGTCTTCGTACACGGAGGTCTCGTAATCCACTCTTTCGACAGTACCTTTTTTTGAAGGAACTCCAGTCCTGAGCCAGGGATTTTCTTCAAAGACAGTCTCAAAATCGATCAGTTCTCCAGGTTTCGTAATAACTTTTCTGAATTCGCTCATAGATAAACACTCCTTTCTTAAAATCTAAGGAACCTGCTCCAATGTATGTTAAAACTAATATATCACTCGCTAAAACAGACCACAATGACATCCGCGGCTAAAAACAGGGCGGAAGAAGCGGAAAAACAGATTTTTTAATTAAACCAGCAGTTAATTTCTTTTTCCCGGATAATATGTCATAATGTCACCCGATGAAATGTTCAGGGTTTTAAAGAAAAGAACGTAAGGCTGCACACTGACATAGGCAAGAAGCCGTCTTTTAAAAGACAGGCTGCCGTACTGATGGTTGAGAGAAGAGGCTCCATGGGAAGAGTCTGCTTTTTTAATAGTAATTCAGGCGGCAGCAGTTTTTTGCTGTCAGCGTGCACTTTGACAATTTCATCCGCAGATACGCCGGAGAGCCGGCCGGGGAAGCATGCGATGACAGGAGCGTGCCAAGGCAATATCCGGTGCAGACTGCGGCCAGCACATAAATAACGGATCTTTTTATTTAGAAAGAGAGGTGGATTTATGTCAGAAAAGATTTTAAAACAGGCTAAGGGAAAAGGCATCTCTGAAGTAAGGACAGTAAAGGTTAAAGCTGATGGGAGCATCTATGATAGTGATTCGGGAGAAATGAGCAGTCATAAGCTTTTCCAGGCAGCAGCCCAGCTTCCAGAAGGTTCTTTTCTCAGCATCCAGGCTGAAGCTGATAAGGAAGGCTCATGGCAGGTAACTGTTTTTTCAAGTTCAGGTGCGGCAGTAACAGACGAAGATTTTTCATGGATCTTCCGGAAGTACGGAGAATGCTGTTCCGACAGGCCGGAAATGATCTCGGATCTGTTTCAGGATCAGCGCCTGGTCTATGTGATCAGCAACACTTCAGAAGACCAGGGTAAACAAGATGTGTGTAAGGCTGGCTGGGACGAGATCATTGATCTAGGCTGCAGGCTGAAAGAAACCGGAGCCGTGATACGCATCATAGCTGAAGGCGGGTGTAAAGATCTGCCGGGACAGGGGATCGCTCTTATCAGTCTCCCCAGGGCCATGCCTCTCCGGCTGCATGCCATTCTTTCTGCATGTTTTCCTTTTACCCGGGCGGTCCGCCTGACAGAAGAGGGAGAGTGTCTTGAAGAGTTTTTCAGGCCTTCCACAGAAAGCCTGGAAGAAGGTCTCAGATGTCTTTTGAAAAGCATTTGGACTGAAGAACATAAAGCAGCAAATATAGACGATATTGATGTTGACGACGCAGAGCCGGAAGATAGTACAGAAACAAGCCAGGCTGAGAGTGGAACGCCCCTGGAAGATCTGGGCCTGAGTGTCCGTTCTTATAACTGCCTGAAAAGGGCCGGGATCAGCTCCGTCGAGGAGTTGAAAAACATGAAGGTCGATGAGCTGATGCATGTCCGCAACCTGGGTCGGAAGGGTATTGAAGAGATAAAGACCAAACTGGCTGAGCTCTTCACATTTTCCGGACCAGAACCGCTGACATCAGAAAACTACAGGAACAGGCTGGAAGAGCTGATAGGTCTGGAAGATATAAAAGAGCAGGTGAAAAAGATAACTGCCTTTGCCCGGATGAAAAAGGACCTGGCAGAAGCAGGACGGGATACCGTTTCCATGGCCCTCAATATGGAGTTCACCGGGAATCCCGGTACAGCAAAGACTACTGTAGCACGGATCCTGGCGGGCATCTTTTATGAGATAGGCCTGCTGCCCAGTGATGAATTAGTAGAAACAGGCAGGGCTGACCTGGTAGGCCGGTATACCGGGGAAACAGCCATAAAGATCCAGGAAATTTTCAAAAAAGCCAAGGGAAAAGTGCTGTTCATCGATGAAGCCTATGCACTGGTAGAACATTGGACAGGCAGCTACGGCGATGAAGCCATCAATACCATCGTCCAGCTGATGGAGAATAACCGGGATGACACCATCGTGATCTTTGCAGGATATCCTAAGGAGATGGAAGCTTTCTTCAAGAGAAATCCGGGGCTTCGTTCCAGAGTGCCCTTCCATCTGGATTTCAAGGATTACTCTCCGGAAGAAATGACAGCCATCGTCCGGATGGAAGCCGGCAGGAGAGGCTTTAACGTCCAGCCGGAAGCAGAGGAAAAGATCCAGGACTTCTGCGAAACAGCCGGGCAGGACAAACTCGCCGGGAACGGACGTTTCTGCCGGAACCTGGCCGAAAGCGCCATCCTGAATTACGCCTCCAGGGTCTACAAAGACGATATACCGGAAGAAAAACCGGACTTTACCCTGGCATCCGAAGATTTCACCATGCCAGAGATCCTGAAAAACATCAAAAGACCCACGGTCCTGGGTTTCAAGGCTTCGTAAAGCCAGGCTCAAATAAAAGGTAGTGTCCCCTGTTTTGTGGTAGAAGTAAAAAGCATGTGCATCCCGCATTTTACGGCGGGTGCACATGCTTTTTTTTGGAATAGATATTATGTGAGTTTTAACATCATCTGATATTCATTTCGCAGTGTACCGTCTTTTAAGCGGATGGCATCCGGGCGCATGCCGGTGATGCGGAAGCCCATCTTCTCATATAAATGGCGGGCCCGTACATTGCCCTCTATAAATTCCAGCTCCACCTGGAGAAGCCCTTCCCGCTCACGGGCGAACTTCAGCATTTCCTCAAACATCCGGGTACCGATGCCCTGGTTCCAGAATTCCTTAAGAAGGGCTATGCCGACAGAAGCGCGATGGCGTGTTTTGATGCGCCGGTTGAACCGGATCTCGCAGTTCCCGGCCACCCGGCCATCCACGATGCAGACCAGCATGGCGATATCCGGGGAGGCATCCATTTCTTTCACAAAAGCCAGCTCTTTCTCAAAGGTATAGCGGGCGTTTTCTTCCGGAGAACGAAGCACGAATTCTGTTTCTTCTGTAGATTTCCACAGATATTCAAGCAAACCCTGGACATCTTCTTCCCGGGGGCTCCGGAGCATGGCCTGACGGCCGTCTTTCAGGGTAAAAAATATTTCGTTGATAAACATGACTATCCTCCTTGAACGGGTTTCTGTTTTACTCTTTGCCTGTGCCTTCGTGCTCTGCCAGAGGAAGATGGAAAGCCTCAATGATCCTGTCAGCAGTCTCCTCCGGCGTCAGAGCTGTATTGTCGATCTTTATATAGTGCTCGAAAGGGATCTCTCCGGGCCGGCTGACCAGGCGGTACTTGATATCCTGATCTAAAAGCCGGGCCCGCGATGTTTCCAGATCTCTTTTGGAAGCCTTGTTTTTAAGACGGTTTTCTGTTTCATTGCGTTCTAGCCGGACAGCCTGGTCTGCCATGAGTTCTACAAAGTAGATGCGGCCGCCCGAAGCTTCATACCTGTCTGTAATGGACTTTACATAATCCCAGTCTTCCTTAAAATCGAAAGCCCACATGAAAGTAAAGATGAGACCCGGGAAGTCTGTCTTTATGAATTCATCAAAGACCACGTTTCTGAGGCGCTCAATGATATCGTTCTTAAATTCGCCGAACACTTCCAGTACCGGCTCTATCATCATATGGTTGTGAAACAGGCGGAATCCTGTCTTTTTCATAACTGCCTGGCCTACCGTCATTTTTCCTACAGCGCCGCTTCCGAAGATCAATATAAGGTCCATTGCCTCCTCCTTTCTATATAAAAAACCGCTGATCAAAAAGATCAGCGGTTTACGGAATACTAATCAGGCGTATCTTTTTGAGGAAATAAGGCTATGCAGAAATAAGACTATACCGGACTGACGGCATAATCACAAATACGACGTATTCAGTATTCATTTTATGGCTCTGCATGAATAAGATCCTCCTGAAATATGGTAAAGATGATACAACAGAAAATACCAGATGTCAAGAGAAAAAACGGGGAATTCAGTATCCTTGACAGGGGAGAGGAAACATGGTATTTTTTTCACAGAATGAAAGACATCCGGCAAAGGAGAAATAAGCTGTATGCATACCATTGGTATAATATCGGATACCCATGATATTCTGCGTCCTGAGGTAAAGGAATACCTTCAGGACTGTGAATTGATCCTGCATGCCGGCGATATTACTTCTGAGAAAGTGCTGACAGAACTTGCTGCCATCGCCCCGGTACTGGCTGTCCGGGGGAACGGCGACCGTGAGTGGGCAGAGGAAATCCCCTTGTGGCGGAAAGTGGATGTATTTGGACTGACTGTGTATATGACACATAAAAAGAAGGACATTCCGGCCTCCCTCCCAGAGGTAGACCTGGTGATCTTCGGGCATTCTCATAAATATGAGGATACAGAAAAAGACGGGTTACGTTTTCTGAATCCCGGCAGCTGCGGACCCCGGCGGTGGAACCAGGCCATCACCATGGCGAAGATGCAGGTGGAGGAAGGGAAAATCAGTACGGTCCGGAAGATAGATATACCTAATGAAAGACCGGCACCGATGCTGAAGGATCAGGAATTGCTGGCGGATGATCCGGGGAAGCTGGTGGAGCAGGTAGTGAAAGAACTGGAAAAAGGTGTTTCATCGGATAAAATCGCCAGAAAATTCATGATCAGTGACGCTTTGGTCGAGACCATCAGCCGTATGTATTTTACCCATCCCGGCGTGGATACAGAAGGGATCTTAAGAAGGATGGGGCTTTAAAAAG
>CACZSO010000284.1 GCA_902783795.1 uncultured Eubacteriales bacterium | reverse complement strand
TCATAGATGATGCAGGCGAATTCCGCATCAAACTTAGAAAACATGTCTGTCCCGTATTCAAAATACATGGGCAGGATGATCTCGCAGTCACTGTCAGATCCGAAGGTATACCCTTTTTCTTTGAGCTTCTCTTTCTCTTTTTCGAAGCCGTACAGTTCTCCGTTGCAGACCACGTAGCTGCCGTCCAGGGCAAAAGGCTGCATTCCGGAAGATGTCAGGTCCATGATGGCCAGCCGGTGAAAGCCCAGAAGCCCGTTGCCGGTATCCACGATGCGGCTGTCATCCGGTCCTCTGGAAACCGTGCGGCAGAATCCTTTCATGAACATTTCTTTGTCGGCCTCACTGCCGCAATATCCCATTATCGAACACATAATCCCTCTTTTCTAAAATAAAACGGCCTTCCCCGAAAGCTATCGAAGAAGGCCGCCGATGTTTATTCTACATCCTGCAAAGCATCGTATCCTTCCTCTCCGGTACGTACTTTGACGACATTCTCTACATCGTACACAAAGATCTTTCCATCTCCGATGTGCCCGGTGTAAAGCACCTTTTTCGCTGTCTCTATGACATCCCTGACAGGAATGGCGGAAACCACGATATCCACCTGTACCTTGGGTCTCAGGTCCGTTTCAACGGCGACGCCACGGTAATACTCCGTGTGGCCTTTCTGCATGCCATAACCCATGACGTGGGATACTGTCATACCGGTGATCCCCAGCCTGCTCATGGCATCCTTCAATGCATAGAGTTTTTCCTCCTTGAACACGATCTCCACCTTGGTAAACTTATGCCCGTCACTTGAGAAGACCGGCTCCTTCTTAACAGGGATCGCTTCTGCTGCGGGGGTGGTGCCGGTTACTACCGTTACCGGTTCATCAGCCCCATATTCCGCATAATTATCCACTGCCGGCATGAAATCCGCATAAGCGCTGGGAAGTCCATGTTCACTGGTGTCAAGGCCGGCCATTTCATCCGCTGCATCGGCACGCAGGAACTTCTTTTTTTTCAGGATCAGGAAAAAGCAGAGCATGGTCACGGATGCCCAGGCTGCCACGGTGAGAAAGCCCAGAAGCTGTAGACCCAGCTGCTTAAATTCACCTGTGTACAGCAGGCCCTTCAGCCCGGCCGGGGCATCGGGGTTTGCAAGTAAGCCCACCGCGATGGTGCCCCAGATGCCATTGGCGCAATGGACGCCCACAGCACCCACCGGATCATCCACATGCAGTTTAAGATCCAGTACTTCTACCACGACTACCACCAGGATACCGGCCACGATACCTACCACGCCGGCACCTGCAGCATCAAAGGCGTCACACCCGGCCGTCACGGCTACCAGACCTGCCAGAGAAGCATTCAGACACATGGAAACGTCCGGCTTGCCGTTCTTGACCCAGGTATAGATCAAGGTCGTGCAGGTAGCTGCAGAGGGCGCAATGGTCGTGGTCAAAAAGATGGCGGAAAGTTCAGAGGGGGATGTAGCTGCCGCTCCGTTAAATCCGTACCAGCCCAGCCACAAAATGAAAACACCTAAGGCTCCTAAAGGAATGGAATGGCCGGGGATCGCATTGACCTTTGTCACCTTTCCTTTACTGTTTCTCACATACTTACCGATCCTGGGTCCCAGGACGGCTGCCCCGATCAGGGCTGCGATGCCGCCCACCATATGGATGGCGCAGGAACCGGCATAATCATGGAAGCCCATGCTGCTTAACCAGCCACCGCCCCAGATCCAGTGAGCCTCGATGGGGTAGATCAGCAGGCTGATCACCCCTGAATACACACAATAAGCGGAAAACTTCGTTCTCTCTGCCATGGCGCCTGACACGATGGTGGCTGTCGTGGCACAGAACACTAAGTTGAAAACAAAATAACTGGCATCTGTAAATCCGTCCTGGGGAGATGCGATAAACTCCTTAAAATGGGTAAACAGATTCAGGTTTGGCTTCCCGATCAGTCCGAAGAAAGCATCTTCCCCCATCATCAGGGTATAGCCGAGAAGGGAAAAGACCACGGTCCCGATACAAAAATCCATCAGGTTTTTCATGATGATATTGCCGGCGTTCTTCGCCCGGGTAAACCCCGTCTCCACCATGGCAAACCCTGCCTGCATCCAGAACACTAAGGCTGCACCGATCAAAAACCAAAATTCTACACTCATAACTACTCCTCCGGTTTTGCTTTATTTCACGCTGAACAGAATATCTCCATAAGTCGGGAAAGGCCAATAGGTCTTAGCGGTGAGAAGTTCTGCTTCATCACAGGGGATACGCAGCTCACTCATCTTAGGCAGTACCGTATCCCGGATCAGGGCAGACTCTTCGATGATATCCTCTGCCTGGGTAAGGCCTGTTACGGATTTTTCCAGTGCATTCGTTCTCTCTGTGATGCAGTCTGTCAGAGCAGACAGCCGTTTTACCAGCTCGGTCTCATAGCTGCAGGCCAGTTCGGGGAATGCTGCTTTCTTAACTGCCAGCTGGCCGGCAAGGTCTGCTGTAAACCGGGTGATGGCCGGGGCAATGCGCTTGTGGACCATGTTGATCATGGTGTTGGCTTCGATCACCACGCTCTTACAGTAGTTCTCCAGCATGATGTCGCGGCGGGATTTCAGTTCATCCACGGTAAACACACCCAGATCTGTGAGCATCTTAACATTCTTATCATCCATGAGATGAGGCATGCAGTCTGCGGTAGTCCTGTAGTTTAAAAGCCCTCTCTCTTCTGTGGCTTCCTTGATCCAGGCATCATCATAGCCGTTGCCGTTGAAGATGATCCGGCGATGATCCTTGATAGTCTTCTTGATCATCTCATGCAGGGCTGTTTCAAAATCTTCGGCCTGCTCCAGACGGTCCGCATAGATCCTGAGAGACTCTGCCACAGCACTGTTCAGCATGATATTCGTGCAGGCAATGCTGTTGGAAGAACCCAGCATACGGAATTCGAACTTATTGCCGGTAAAGGCAAAGGGTGATGTCCTGTTGCGGTCAGTGGTGTCACGGTTAAACTTCGGCAGTACATCGACGCCCAGTTTCATCTGCATCTTTTCTGTTCCTGCATAAGGAGTATCGGTCTCGATAGCCTTCAAGACGGCATCCAGCTCTTCCCCCAGGAAGATAGAGATCACAGCCGGCGGCGCTTCGTTGGCGCCCAGACGATGATCATTGCCGGCGGTCGCCACAGCGATCCTTAAAAGATCCTGATAATCATCCACTGCCTTGATCACGGCACAGAGGAACAGTAAGAACTGTGCATTTTCATAAGGTGTATCGCCCGGGGACAACAGGTTCTGCCCTTCGTCCGTCGCGATAGACCAGTTATTATGTTTGCCAGAACCATTGACACCCGCAAAGGGCTTTTCATGAAGAAGACAGACAAGGCCAT
>CACZSO010000283.1 GCA_902783795.1 uncultured Eubacteriales bacterium | reverse complement strand
TCATCCTCCCATAGCCGGGGCGCTCCTGCCTTCCGGCAGGAGCGCCCCGGCATTTTCTTATAATCCAAAAACATGCCTTACAAAGGACACGGAACGCGCTGCGTCCAGATCCAGCCGTTCTTCCGAAATATCATCGATCACATCGCGCCAGACCTTGATTTCCTGACCGATGGTCCCGCCCTTCATGACGAACGGCTCCATGACCGCCACACCCTGATAGTTGATATCCCGGAGGGCCTGGCCGATCTCATTCCACGGAAGGCTGCCCTTGCCGGGCACCTGGCGATTCTGTTCGCCCAGATGCAGGTGGCAGAGATCCTTGCCGGCAAACCGGATGGCCGCCGCCATATTGTCCTCTTCAATGTTCATGTGGAAGGTGTCCAGCATGATCTTCACATGGCTGCTGCCCACCGCATCAATATATTCCTTCGCCTGGGCGCAGGTGTTCAGCATATAGCCCTCATAACGGTTCAGCACCTCCATGCCCAGGGTCACATCGCACTCTTCCGCCGTCTTCGCCAGGATCTTCATGTTTTCAATGGACCGCTCCAGCTCCCTTTCCCTATCCATGGGCAGCGACGGATCCAGCGGCCAGTACGTATACAGTCCGCCCCCCAGGATCTTAATGTCTAAAAGCTTAAGCTTAGGCAGCAGATCCTGGAAAAAGTCCATGGCCCGCTTCACGACTTCCGGATCCGAAGAACAGATATTCTGATCCTTCGTGGGGCCGTAGCCGGCCGTCAGTGTGACCCCGTACTCTTCCGCACAGGCCTTCAGATTCTTAAGCTGCGCCTCTGTCGTATACGTCTGGATCAGATTCACGCAGGAAATTTCCAGCACATCGAACCCCAGCTTCTTCACCTTCGGGATGTAAAATTCATTCTCCGTAGCCCATTCATGGGTCCAGTAAGGGGCATAAATACCATACTTCATCGTTAATCCTCCTTCAACTGTATTTATAATCTTTTCCGTCTGTTTTGCATCATCCTTACGCAGCAGAAGGCTTTTCTGGACGGCAGCTATTGCTGCCGCTGTTCCAGAGTAATATATCCTTCTCTGATCCTTCGCAAGGTAAGATCTTCCTCTGTATGGAGCCTCTTCACCTTCCGGATATTCGGTCCGTCTGTCGTAAGGAACCAGGCTTCCGCTTCTTCGCGGCTTAGTCCTCCCCGCATTTTTCTTAGCACCAGCCCCCCTTTCAGATCCTCTTCTTCGGCGTCTAAAAAGATGGTGAGGTCCGCCAGCGGCTTTACCTTCTCCCAGCCGTTATCCGGGTGTAACAGCCAGTTGCCCTCTATCATAAGTACCGGCGATGTTATCGTGATCCGGTCATCTTCCGGCTCATGGATCCTTCTGTCATATACAGGAAACAGGCAGGAATCTTCCTTTCTTGCCATTTCCAGACGTTCCTTCAGCTTAACAACATCAAAGGTTTCCGGTGCCCCCTTCACATCCGTTCCTCTGACAGGTCCTTCGGGGCGGTCGATGATCATCTTTTCAAGCTCCTCGTTTCTGAAGTGAAATCCGTCAATGGAAACAGCCTGTAATAGCCCTTCCGAGCGGACTTCCATCAGCTTTGCCAGTGTGCTTTTTCCTGCCCCCGGAGGCGCTGCCAGAAAAACGATCATCCGGTGGTTCAGTTTCTCCTGTGTTTCTCTGAAATCATCCAGCAGAGGATCCACCACATGATAAAGTGTCCTGACATCGAACACAGCCTTCACAGAGAAACCATTCACTTCAAAATCAAAGGTGATTATCTTTTGATCTTCAGGCTTCATGCTCTGGTTCTCTCCTCTCAGGTAAGTCTTCATCTGATTCATCATATGACTATGTTATTCTGCGATATACATGCCAGTTCTTAATTATATGGCGGACATTGATCCCCTGATACCGATTATTTATCCGGATGATCATATTTTACACTGCCTCCGACACTAAAACAAGCCTTTTTCACATCTGCCCTCTTAACACCTTGATTTAAGAGGTATCTCTTGAAATAGCCGCCGCATCCTGCCAAATCCTCCTGCCGGTACTGCTTTTTAAACTCATTTCCCTGGACCAGACAGCTGAAATAGCGGCTGCGGCTCCCCAGGCAGGAAAACAGCTTAATTCTAATATAAATCATCCAAGAAAATCTGATCTTAAAGTATGTTTGACAGCTTCTTTCAAAAATGATATCATGAATCCAGAGGTCATTAACGGCAGGCCGGCAGCGATCCAAAGCAGTAGAATATCCTCCCGTAGCAGCTGTCATACGTGCCTGCTCACAGTTACATAGAAGGAGTTCCAATGACTGACAGAAATAAAAGGAAACGGTGGTTCATTGCCGGGATCCTGATCCTGCTTTTCAGTTTATCCGCCTGCAATCTTCAGTCCGGCATCAAAGGCAGCGCAGGAGCCGGCGAGGATGCAAAGGTCAATGAGTCTGGCATCAGTGATTTTACCTTTACTTACCGGGAGGAATATAATAATAAAGGCTTCTGCTGTAAAGTAGAAAAAAAGAATGACCATGCTGTCCTTACCTATGAGAATTCGGAGCGTGCGGATCTGGGGGTAATGTCGAAAACCCTGGATCTTTCGATTCTGGATCAGCTGAAAGAGCTTTATCAATCAAACCATATCGCTGCCTGGGACGGGTATGATAAAAAGAATGAACTGGTCCGCGGCGATAATGGTTTTTCCCTCGTCCTTCATTTTGAAGATGGTGGAAATCTGTACGCCAGAGGCACCAATGTTTTTCCGTCCGGATTTACAGTATTTAAAGAAGCTGCGGCCGAGATCTTTGATCCCATTACCTTGCAGCTCATGGCAGAAACACAGGAAAAGATCATCGACCAGGGGATCCAGGGAACGATCGATTCCATAACTGCTTCTTTTACGCATTCCGGGCCTTCCCGCACGGATTCTTATGACATTTTCCTTTATACCCGCAAATTTGCTTCAGACACGAATAATTTTAATCTGACGGCCCATTCCTACAGTGGTGAATTCTTGCCAGAGGGAGAATACAGATCTCATCAGACAGTAGATGAGAAATACCTGAAGCTCTCCGAAATCCAGGCTTTGGTGGATAAATATGATCTGATCCAATGGTTCGGCTGGGACAGGGAATCTGCAGAAAACCAGGAAAACGAGCAGTTTTCATTGACCATTATCTATACAAATGGGCAGATCTTAAATGCTAAGGGCAATGTCCTTCCGCCTGATTTCAAAGAGTTCCGTCAGGACTTCCTGGAGCTTATGACGGAATGTTATCAGGAGATCTCCGCCCTGGAGGAATAGCCAAGGAGCGGGCGGATCTTTCATCTAATATTTTCAACTCATCACAGGAGGGTCTTATATGTATCACGAAGAATCCAGAGCTTCTTATCTTCGCCGCCTCTTTAAAGAAGAAAGAGTCGTCACTGCACCGGCCGTTGGGGATGCCCTGGGAGCCCGGATGGCAGAAAATGCCGGCTTCAAAGCACTGATCGTCAGCGGTTCCTCCATGTCGAACCTGCTGATCGGAACCTCGGATGTGGGGATCTTATCCTACGGAGAGATCCGGAATAATCTGCTGAATATCGTCAACGCCACAAATCTGCCGAT
>CACZSO010000282.1 GCA_902783795.1 uncultured Eubacteriales bacterium | reverse complement strand
GCTGAAAGATAATGGCGGTCTGAATGCCGCCATCGAAGGACTGGCTACCAGCACCAACGGCGGCTGGCAGTACGCTTCTTTCCTGGGTGCGAACCCGCTGTTCCTTTTCTTCGTGGTCATGCTGACCTCCCTGGGAACCTGGGGCCTGCCACAGATGGTCGGCAAGTTCTACGCCATCAAAAACGAAGGCTCCATCAAAAAGGGCACTATCATTTCCACTTTCTTCGCCCTGGTAGTGGCCGGCGGCTGCTACTTCTTAGGCGGCTTCGGACGGCTGTATAACGTGGATGTGGCAAAAGATGGTTTTGATGCTGTCATCCCCCAGATGCTGTCCTCCCTCCCGGCGGTGATCATCGGTATCGTGATCGTACTGGTGCTTTCCGCTTCCATGTCCACCCTGTCATCCCTGGTGCTGACATCGTCCTCCACCATGACATTGGACCTGATCAATCCTTTACGTAAAGAAAAGCTTGACGAGAAGAAACAGCTCTTCATCATGCGGCTTTTCATCGTCATCTTTATCGCGGTCTCCGCCATTATAGCCATCCGGCAGGCCCGGAGCAAGAGCTTATTCATCGCCCAGATGATGGGTGTTTCATGGGGCGCTCTGGCCGGTGCGTTTTTAGCCCCCTTCATGTACGGCCTCTACTGGAAAAAGACCACCAAACTTTCCGTGGTCATCTGCTTCCTCTGGGGCGTAGGCCTGGAGGTCATCCAGCTGATGATTTCCTTAAATCTGTTCAGTGTAAAGGAGATACCTGTCTTATCCTTCATCTTTAATAACTCCATCTATTCCGGCGTTATCGCCATGGTGGGCGGGCTTATCATCGTCCCCATCGTGAGCCTGCTTTCTAAGAAGCACGCGCCGAAACAGGTGGAGGCCATGTTCTCTTGCTATAATCAGAATAAGACAGTCGGTATTACCGATAACCTGGGCAAATAAGGCCTTAAGAAGGAGTTTTTATGAAGAATTATTACCAGAAGGAGATTGAAACTGCCCCTTATGAAGAGATCGTAAAGATCCAGAATGAGAAGCTTAAAAAACAGGTCAGACGTGTATATGACAATGTAGCGTATTACCGTGACCTGATGGATAAAAAGGGCGTAAAGCCGGAAGATATCCAGACGATCGATGATATAAAAAAGCTCCCCTTCCTTACGAAGGATGACCTGCGGGAAGCTTATCCCTACGGACTTTTAGGTACGGACCTTAAGAACTGTGTGCGTATCCAATCCACCTCCGGTACTACGGGAAAGCGCGTCGTGGCTTTCTATACCCAGCATGACATTGACCTTTGGGAAGAATGCTGCGCCAGAGCCATCGTAGCGGCCGGCGGAACGAATGAAGATGTGGTCCAGGTCTGCTACGGCTACGGCCTGTTCACCGGCGGCCCCGGTTTAAACGGTGGCTCCCATAAGGTAGGCTGCCTGACCCTGCCTATGTCCTCCGGCAATACAGAGCGCCAGATCCAGTTCATGATGGACTTAAATGCCACCATCCTCTGCTGCACCCCTTCCTACGCAGCCTACATCGGCGAATCTTTAGCCGAGCGGGGTTATAAACCTGAGGACAACAAACTGAAAGCCGGCATCTTCGGCGCCGAACCCTGGACCGAAGAAATGCGGCGGTCTATTGAAAAGAGCCTGGGCATCAAAGCCTATGATATCTATGGCCTTACTGAAACTTCCGGCCCCGGTGTGGCTTTCGAATGTGAAGAACAGAACGGTATGCATATCAATGAGGATCACTTCTATGCAGAGATCATCGATCCCAATACGGGTGAAGTGCTGCCGGAAGGTTCCCGCGGCGAGCTGGTGTTCACATCCCTTGACAAAGAGGGCTTCCCCCTGTTAAGATACAGGACAAAGGATATCTGTGTACTGACCCGTAAAAAATGTTCCTGCGGCCGGACCCATATCAAGATGTCTAAGCCTATGGGCCGTTCCGACGATATGATGATCATCCGCGGTGTGAACGTATTCCCGAGCCAGATCGAGACTGTCCTCTTAAAAGAAGGCTACTCTCCCAACTACCAGATCGTGGTGGACCGGGCCAGAAACAACGATACCTTCGATGTTTACATTGAACTGAACCCGGATCAGGTCTCCGACGTTGTCTCGGATATCCAGGCCCGTGAGCGTTCGCTGGAAGCCGCTATGCGGTCTATGTTAGGCATTGGCCCGAAGATCCACCTGGTGCCGCCTAAGTCCATCACCCGTTCCGAGGGCAAGGCTGTCCGTGTCATCGACAAACGAAACCTGCATGACTGACGTTTTATTCGTTAAAGGAGTTTACCATGGCCATTACACAATTATCAGTTTATCTGGAAAACAAGCCCGGCACATTGTCCCAGGTGATCAATACCATCTCTGACGCCGGCATCAACATCCGGGCCCTTTCCCTGGCAGACACCCGGGACTTTGGGATCCTGAGGCTGATCGTATCCGATGTCCAGGCCACCAGAGCCATTCTGGATGACCAGGCTTTTGCCACAGAAACAGAGGTGATCGCGGTGAAGATGAGTGATAAAGCCGGTGCATTGGGCAATATCCTGAAGATCCTGGAAGATGAAAGCATCAACATCGAATACACCTACGCCTTTACCTCCCCCTCCAGGGAGCAGGCCTGTGTAGTCTTTAGAGTCGGCGATACAAAAGCCGCCGAAAAAGTGCTGAACACCTACGGTGAAATCACACTGAATGATGAAGATCTGAAAGACCTGCTGTAAAAAAGATTTATACAAGCCGACGGCGCCGTGTTTTTCACACGGCGCCTTTTGATATGCCGGAGGAAAATAAAGTTCCATATTGACGGTTCGGGGCTGTGTTTGCAGCTAGACATCCGGCTTAGAAAAGAAATAGACACAGCCCCGGAATCCATTTTGGTGGTCTGGGGCTGTGTTTACGGCAGTACATCCGGTCGAGAATGGAAATAAACACAGCCCCAGAATCCATTTTGATGATCTGGGGCCGTGTTTACGGCAGTATATCCGGTCGAGAATGGAAGCAAACACAGCCCCGGAATCCATTTTGATGGTTCGGGGCCGTGTTTACGGGCTTGAGATATCGCTTGGTGGAGAGAAAACACAACCGCAAAACCAAAAAAGCGGATTTGGAGTTGGGTTCAAAAGAATGGAAAAGCGCCGAAGATAGAAGGTACAACTGCCTTGAATTCGTATTATAGCTTTTATGCTTATGCCGGTACTCAAATTGAAACAGCGTGAAAACAGGTGTTAAGAGAACAGAAAGAAGGATCCGGCTTTTCCCGCCTACTTTTCCAGCATTTTTACAGCCTGTTTCAGGGTTTTCAGGTAGATAAAATAAGCAGCTATGGATATGACCAGCGCTGCAATGCCCAGTACGGAAACGACGGCAGCTGCCACATAGTTCATCTCATCTATACTCGTCCCCAAAACCAGCGATATCACAGTCAGGATGATGCTGATGATCTCCACCGTAAGATACCGGCGGATGGTCTTCTCGCCCAGTTCCCTGACACGGCTGTTCTTAAGCTTCTCCGCCAGTGAGATAATGCCACGGATCACATAAATGGTGACCAGCAAGTTGCTGATATGTGTGATGATCTCCACAAAAGACGCCGCTTGTGAATATCGTTCCTGAAGCAGAGCTTCCGCAAAAGAAGATGCTAAACTGATGAGCACCCACAGCATGGCCTTCTTAAAAACAGCCTCATCCAGTGATGCGTTTTTGATACCGATGATGTTCATGACAAAGGCAACGACTGCAAGTACCATTCCGGCTAATCCCACTAGGTTTGCGACGGCCGCGGCGCCTGTCGGAACGCCTGTCGCTTCTGTCGCTGCCCCTGACGCGATCGCTTCACTGGCCGACATGCCAACGGTCGTCGCAATGCCTGCAATGATCATACAGACCACGCTGATGATCTGGAGGATCTCTGCAGTATAGATCTTCTTTACCCCTCTGTACGCATCTGGATATAACATACTATAAATGCTCCTTTTTCTGAATTTCTATAATCATTATATCACCATTCCCTCCAAATACAATAGCCTTCCCCTTTGAGGCCGCTGGGTGCCAGTGGCACCCGTTCAGCGCGGCGTAAAGCCTGGTGTCAGCGCAGCTGACGGATGAGGGCCTTCCCTTCCACTTCATCTGTCGCCCTGCGGGGGGGGCGGCTTTTACCCCAATCAGCTTTCAATTGGCACATCCCCCGCCAGAGGAGGAAAGCCCTTCAAGGGGAAGCCTTTTCTTGCTTGTCCGCTGCCTTATCTTCTGCTATAATAAGTTTAACTTAAGACTTGATCAGGAGGATTATTATGGATGCTGTGAATGTATTTGAGCAGTATTTCGAAGCCGAACTTGTGACTGAATACGGGGTCCGGAAAGGGGCTTTAGTCATGCTGAAGGCCACGCCGGAGAACGGCCGTATCCGTTACGAAGATGCGGTGACTTTTTTCTGGCACTCAGATGAGGAAGACTATGCGGTGGCCTATGACTTTTATCAGAGCCGTGTGATCTATGACGAAGAAGGGATCCGCAGCCAGTCCCGTGAGCTTAAATTCATGGAAGATTTCACAAAAGTGATCGATGAACTGGCTGCAGAGGCCGGTGGTACCGTCTTCTGGGACCGGCCGCTTCGGGATGCCCGCACCGACCTTCCCGATGTCAGACTTATGGATGTGAAGCTGGCAGCGCGCCATGCGGCAGAAGGGTCCATCGTTCTGCTTAAAAATGAGGACGATGTACTGCCTCTTCAGAAAGGCAGTAACATTGCCTTTTTCGGGCGGACCTGCTTTAATACTATCATCGGCGGAAACGGCTCCGGGGCGGCCCGGACAAAAGATCCGAAAAACCTGCTGACAGAATGTGAAAAGGCAGACCTGACAGCAGAACCTTCCCTGAAAGCTTTCTATATGAAAACTTTTGAGGAACATACCGGCGAAACCACAGACGCTTTCGATTTTGAAATGCTGAAAAAGATGGTGGCCAGCGGCCTTATGTATGAGTTCTTCGGAAAATATACGGCTCCCGCCGTCGAATTCGAGGTTCCGGAAGAAGTCATTAAAGAAGCAGCTGCCATGACCGATACGGCCCTAATCATGATCGGCAGAAATGCGGGGGGCGAGGAATGTGACAGGCATCTGGATAACGACTATTATCTTTCGGAGACCGAGCAAGATCTGGTCAGAAAAGTCACCGCCGTTTTCCCGAAAGTCGTGCTTATCGTAAATGCCAACGGGCTCATAGACCTGTCCTGGATCAAGGACTATGCCTCTCTTAAGAGCCTTATCTTTGCAGGAATTCCCGGTGAAGAAGGTCCCACTGCCCTGGCCAGAATATTGACCGGCGATGTCACGCCTTCCGGCAAATTAGCTTATACCATCGCCGAAAAGTACGAAGACTACCCGGTCTTTGCTGATTTCTCCTGGGATAAGGACCATCCCGAAAACATCAAGACATATGAGGATTATGGCTTAAGTGCTGAAGGAAACGGCAGCACCGGCTTTGAAAAAAGCCCGGTAACGCTTTATAAAGAAGGTATATACAGCGGTTACCGCTATTTCGATACCTTTAAAAAAGAGCCTCTCTTCCCCTTTGGTTTCGGCCTTTCCTATACCACCTTTGACGTGGGGCAGGCAGCTGTAAGAAAGCGCGAAGAAGGGATCCAGGTTTTCTCTACGATAACGAATACAGGCAGCCGGCCGGGTCAGGAAGTGCTGCAGGTGTATGTCAGCGCAGAAGGCACCCGCTCTGATCACCCTTATCAGGAACTGAAAGGCTTTGGGAAGACCCGGCTTTTATACCCTGGAGAAAATCAGGGTGTCCGGATCATCATTCCCTTTAATGAGCTTGCCTGCTATGAAGAAGATACCGCTTCCTGGGTCATTGAAGCCGGCAGGTACGTGATCCGCTGGGGCACATCGTCCCGGAACACAAAAAGCGCAGGCTGTATAGAAGTGAAAGAAGACATCGTCCTGTTAAAGACAGAAAACAGACTGGCTTTAAAGGACTGCAACAAAGAAAAGATCCATTTCCTGAAGGCCGCACCCCTGCCTGTTTCAGATGAAACCGTGCTCTTTGAAGTAACCAAAGACGATGTCACACCCTATTCCTTCTTTGATGTTCCTTCCGAGGATACCAGCTTTTTAAGTGATCATGAACTGGCCGCATTACTGGTGGGCTACGGTCCCGGAGTTCCCTTTGCTGCCTTCACCGGCGCAGAGCTGCCCAGCACCATCAATGGGGACGATGGCCAGCCTATAGCTGAGAATGATCATCCCGCAGGATACGCCGGCTATGTTTCTCCCGCCATGAAGAAATACGACATCCACTCTGTCTACTATAAAGACGGACCCGCCGGCATGGGCGAGACCGCCTGGCCCACAGAGATGATACTGGCCTGTTCCTTTGACCCTTCGCTGCTCTCTGTCATGGGCAGCGCGGTGGGCTATGAGTGCGAACAGGCAAAGATCAATGTGTGGCTGGCACCGGCTTTGAACCTGCAGCGTCATCCCTTAGGCGGCCGCAGTTTCGAATATTATTCTGAAGACCCCTTCCTTTCCGGCGTCCTGGGCACTGCCCTTACAAAAGCAGTTCAGGAAAAACACAAGGTCCTGGTCTGCGCGAAGCATTTTGCCGTAAATGAGCAGGAAACTTACCGCCGGGGCAGCGGACGTGTCAATGAAGAGACGGGACTTAAACTTTTCGATGCGGTTGATTCTGTGATCTCCGAACGTGCCGTCCGGGAGCTTTACTTAAAGCCCTTTGAAATGGTGGTAAGAAATGCTTCTCTCCACTGCATCATGACCTCCTTCAATAAAATCAACGGCTGCTTTGCCGGCGGTTCAAAAGACCTGAACACCCACATCCTCCGGGAGGAATGGGGCTTCGACGGCTGCGTGGTCACTGACTGGGGCGACATGGACAATGTAGTGGATGGCGCCGATGGCGTGGCCGCAGGAAATGACGTGATCATGCCCGGCGGACCGCCTGTGATCGAACAGATCCTGAAAGGATATGAAGAAGGCAGAGTCACCAGAAAAGAAATGGAAACCGCAGTCGGACATCTGCTCAGAATGATAGGTTTTGCTTTGAAAGAATGACCGTTATAAATGTTCGGGGCTGTGTGGTGCACACCACACAGCCCCGTTCTTTATGTTCGATCTTCTTTTCTCTTCATTCCCAGTACCATGGCCTCATAGGGTGCCATTACGATACCGGCGGCAGGGATCTTCATCATCTCCCCGGTCTTCCGCTTATCCGGATAATTCGTCAGCATTAGTTTTGCCGGCTGATTGCGGAATTTAGGCGGCAGTGTAAAGAATAATGTCTCAGCGCCGAAGGAACAGATGATGATGTAGCTGATCTTTCCCAGTCTCCGCTCATACATATAGATCAATGGGTTGCTGTGCTCGTATTCCGTGTAGCTTCCGTGGATCAGCGTCTTACTCTTCATCCGGAGCTTCAGGGCTTGCCGGTAGAAATTCAAAATACTTTGCGGATCTTTTTCCTGGGCTTTTACATTGATCTTGCGGTAATTCGTGTTGATGTAAAACCAGGGCGGGACATCGGAGAACCCGGCAAAAAGCCCGCCGGTCCACTGGACGGGGGTCCGGGCAGAATCGCGGCTGGAAACATGGATGCGCTCAAGCCGTTCTTCTTCCGAATCCCGAGTATGATATTTCTGATACACATTTTTAGAGGACACATCTTTATATTCCTGGATGGAGGAAAGGCGGATGTTCGTCATGCCTATCTCCTGCCCCTGATAGATGAAGGGGGTGCCCTTCAGGAAAAGGTAGGCGGTGGCCAGGGATGTGCCGCTCTCCCGGTGGTAAAGTTCGCTGCCGTAGCGGCTGATGATCCGAGGATGGTCATGATTCTCTAAATACAGGGCATTCCAGGCTTTTTCATTCACCCGGTTCTGCCAGCGTGAAAAGGCCTTTTTCAGGCGGATCAGTTTAAAAGGCAGATGGATGTATTCATTAAAGAGGCAGTCTGCAGTCATATGGTCAAAGGTGAAGACCATGTCCATGGATTTTGTATCGCCGGAAAGGTAAGTCAAGGCAGTTTTCACCCTGGTAAGCGGTGTTTCCCCGATCTGTACAGCGTTATATTCATCGCAGACTTCCCGGAATTCTTTCAGGTATTCATGAATGTGGGGGCCGTCCTTATATTGGCGGAGACTGCCCAGGATGGGCAGGAACCCGATGCCGTTGGGCAGGCCTTCTTTTTTGGAGATGAAATTGATCACATCTTCCCGGAAGCCATCTACGCCCATGGACAGCCAGAAACGCATGATCTGCTTTACTTCTTCCCTGACCTTAGGATTATCCATGTTAAGATCCGGCTGTTTTTTCGCAAAAATGTGGAGATAATATTGGCCGCGCACCGGGTCATATTCCCAGGCATCACCCTCCAACTGGGAGTCCCAGTTATTTGGTTTATCCCGCCAGATGTAGTAGTCGCTGTAGGGATTATCCTTTCCCTTGCGGCTCTCCTGAAACCAGGGGTGTTCATCCGATGTATGGTTGATCACCAGATCCATGACCACTTTCATCCCCAGCTCATGGGCTTTATCCAACACCTTTTTGAACTGCTCCAGATCTCCGAAATCCGGATGGATGTTATAATAATCCGAAATATCATAACCATAGTCCGCATTGGGCGACGGATACAAAGGATTGAACCAGATGGCCGTGGCCCCCAGGGACCTTATATATTCTAATTTATTATATACGCCGTACAGATCTCCTATGCCGTCATGGTTCCCGTCCTTAAAACTGCGGACCCAGATCTGATAGAAAACGGCGGTCTTGTACCAATCTCTCGTCGTATTCATGATGTCATCTCATTTGTGTTGAGGAAGGACACCTCATCCGTCTGCCTTTCAGGCAGACACCTTCCCCCCCTCATCCGTCATGCTCCGCATGACACCTTCCACCTCATCCGTCAGCCTACGGCTGACACCTTCCCCAGAGGGGAAGGCTTTGGGAAGGCTTTAGGAAGGCTTTGCCTCATCCGGCCCTTTGGGCCACCTTCCCCAGAGGGGAAGGCTGGTGAGAACGCTCATTGGTAAAACCCCCTCGGCACGGTAATTCACATTGGCCGAGGGGGCTAAGATATTTGTTATAGATTTATCAGGCGTTTGCGATGACGCCGAAGTCAGCCTTTAAGGAAGCGCCGCCTACTAATCCGCCGTCGATGTCGGGCTGGGCGAAGAGTTCTTTCGCGTTGCCGGCATTGACAGATCCGCCGTACTGGATGCGGACTTCTTCTGCGGTAGCATCGTCATAGACCTCGCGGATGCAGTCACGGATGGCCTTGCAGACTTCCTGTGCCTGCTCGGTGGTGGCTGTCTTTCCGGTGCCGATGGCCCAGATGGGTTCGTAAGCGATGACCATCTTCTTCACATCATCGGCTGCTACGTCCTGCAGGCCGATCTTGATCTGCATACGGATCCAGTCCAGGGTGATGCCCTGCTCTCTCTGCTCTAAAGATTCGCCGCAGCACATAATGGGGGTCAGGCCTTTTTCAATGGCTTTCTTCACCTTCAGGTTAATGTCTGCATCGGTCTCTTTAAAGTATTCACGGCGCTCGGAATGACCCATGATGACATAGGTGGCACCGGCGTCTTTGATCATGTCGGCAGAGATCTCACCGGTGTAAGCGCCGGAATCCTTCACATAAAGGTTCTCTGCGCCGACCTTGATATCCGTGCCTTTAACAGCTTCGACTACAGTGGTGATGTCGATGGAAGGTACACAGAAGACAATGTCTGCATCAGCACCGGCTACCAGGGGCTTTAAGGTCTCGCAAAGAGCCTTCGCTTCCGTGGGGGTGCAGTTCATCTTCCAGTTGCCTGCAATAACTTTTCTTCTCATATGATAGCTCCTGAATTATGTGGTGGGACACCTCATCAGTCAGCTTCGCTGACAGCTTCCCCTCAAGGGGAAGCCTTTTAACGCCTTCCCTTTAGGCTTTTCTCCCCCAGTGGGGGAGATGTC
>CACZSO010000281.1 GCA_902783795.1 uncultured Eubacteriales bacterium | reverse complement strand
TGACCATACCATAGAGCTCACCATCTCTAAAAGACCGGACATAGATGATCTGGATCCCCGGGAGGAGAAAGAAAAGCTGGTGAGTATCCTGGAAGAGATGCAGGAATTTGCCAAAGGTTTTGAGTTTGCCGAAGGACTGAAGGTCTGGATCCGGCAGATCGATTCCATAAGCATGGCGGCTGCTTTCTGCTCTCCCTGGATGAAGCTTACTAATGAAGAAAAATACGAGATCTTAAAGGAGGACAGCCGGGCTAAGAGGACTCAGATCCTGGAAGAAGCCTTATATGATTTCCTTGAAGTAGGCCGTATCACTAACGAAGCCGTCAGCTCCCAGCAGAAGGAATACCAGCAGATGTACCGGGAATCGGCCATCAAAAAGCAGATGGAGCGCCTTCAGAAAGAACTGGATGAGATGCATCCGGAAAACGTCACGGATATTCAGCGCTTTGCAGAAAAGATCGAAGATTCCGGCATGAATGATACAGCGCGGCGGGAAGCGGAGAAGGTGCTGAACCGGCTGAAACAGGAAGGACAGAATTCTGCGGAGTCCGGCATGCTGTATGATTATCTGGACTTTGTGACAGGCCTGTCCTGGAAAAAGGAAGCTGCGGAAAGGATCGATCTTGAAGAAGCACGGCGGATCCTGGATGAAGATCATTATGGCCTGAAGAAAGTGAAGGAGCGTATCATCCAGCAGATCGCTGTCATGAACCTGAAAAAGCAGCAGTCTGGCTCTATTTTGCTGTTTGTGGGAGCCCCTGGTACCGGGAAGACCAGTATCGGAAAGAGCATTGCCCGTGCTTTGGGACGCGAATATGTGAGAGTGTCTTTGGGCGGTGTGCATGATGAATCTGATATCCGCGGACACCGGCGCACATACATTGGCGCCATGCCCGGAAGGATCATGGACGGTATCCATAAGAGCGGCGTTTCAAATCCCGTCATGGTGCTGGATGAAGTGGATAAATTATCGGCATCCTATAACGGAAGCCCGGCCAGTGCGCTTCTGGAGGTGCTGGACCCTGAACAGAATAACACTTTTACAGATCATTACATGAATGTGCCTTATGATCTTTCTGATGTGCTTTTTATCTGTACGGCGAACTCTCTGGATACCATCCCGGAGCCTTTGCTGAACCGGATGGAAGTGATACAGTTCAGCGGTTATACACCGGTAGAGAAATTCTATATCGCGAAAGAACACCTGATCCGGAAATCCATGGAGAGCATGGGTATTTCCTCAGAGCAGATGCAGGTAGAGGATGAGGCTATCAGATCGCTGATCTCAGATTATACGATGGAAGCCGGTGTCCGCGGACTTCGTAAATGCATCGATACCCTGTGCCGGATCCTGGCGGTCAAGATCGCTTCTAAGCCGGATGAAAAGATCGATGTAACACCGGAAGTGGTCAGAGAAGAGATGGATGAACGGCCTATCCGCCATGAAAGCATCCTGCCCGAACCGAAAAACGGGGTGGTGACAGGACTAGCCTGGACCGCGGCCGGCGGCGAGATCTTGTATATCGAGACGATGCTGACAAAAGGGAAGGGGAATCTCACTATTACCGGCCAGCTGGGCGATGTGATGAAGGAGTCAGCCATGATCGCCTTGAGCCTGGTAAAAACAAACTTCCCGGAAGAGTCAAAGATCTTTGAAGACCACGACCTTCATATCCATGTGCCGGCGGGTGCGGTACCGAAAGACGGACCTTCCGCAGGCGTGACATTGACGACAGCCCTTTCATCTTTAGTGACAGGAAAGATCGTAGACCCGCACATCGCCATGACGGGAGAAGTATCATTAAGAGGGGCAGTGACGGCCATCGGCGGACTGCCGGAAAAACTGATGGCTGCCGAACGCTCAGGTGTTGAAAAGGTATTTATCCCTGAGGAAAACCTGTACGACCTTAAAGATGTGGCCCAGGAAGTGAAGGATAAGATAGAGATCGTGTCAGTGAGATCGGTGAAGGATATCTTAAGAAAAACAGGAATCATGGAGACGGAAGAATGAGCAGATACGTTGAGAGAGCAAAAGAATTAAGGGCTATTGAGATCCCCCATTATAACTGTGCCCAGGCTGTGGTCATCCCTTTCTGTGAGGACGCAGGTATTGATGAAAAAACGGCTTACCGGTTTGCAGCGGCTTTTGGCGGCGGAATGAAAAGCGGTTCTGTTTGCGGAGCCGTAACAGGCGGTGTCATGGCACTGGGACTTTTCGGCATCGATGATCCGGAAACCTTGCAGGATTACTTCGCCAGAGCAAGAGCTTTTATGGGCAATGACATGGACTGCCGGACCTTGCTTCGAAAGAACGAAGAAGCCGGCGGCATCAAGAAGCCTTTCTGTGATGGCCTGGTACTTAAGTGCACAGCACTGACAGAAGAAATCCTGAGGGAAAAGCAGAAGCTTTGATATTTATGCCTTGTAAGTAAGAAGGGTTTGTGGCATAATAGGTAGAAAGAAACCAGAGGAAATATATCATCAACAGAGGGAGGAAAGCATGAAGTATACAAATATCATCGAAGACATTGATCCTTTATACTATACCGAATGTGAACATAAAGGAAAAGTAGAGCGGATCGATTACAAATCATCCTTCCTGGGCCGTGCCATGGACAAATATGCCTTTGTGTACACACCCTGGAATTATGACCCGGAAAAAGAATATGAGATCCTGTATCTGATCCATGGCGGATTAGAATATGCAGAGAAGTATCTTTATGAGAACGGAGAAGAGAACAAACTGAAAAGGGCTGTGGACCATATGATCGACCGGGGAGAGATCCCGCCCCTCATCATCGTGACGCCTTCCGAATATCCGGATAATAAGATCCCGGAGACTCACGAAGGAAATGCGGGCATCACCACCGAGTTCCATAAAGAACTGGTGAATGACCTGATCCCGGCAGTAGAGTCTAAGTATAAGACCATGAATTCGAGAGAACACCGCAGCGTCATGGGCTGGTCCATGGGCTCCATGACCACCTGGTCAGTTTTCATGAACCGGATCGATACGTTTAACCGCTTCGGCTTCCTGTCGGCACATGCCTCCGCGGTGACCGGTCCCGGCAGCCTGAATGCCCATTATGACAGGGCCTGGGCCAATGAGACCGCCAGAGCCGTAGAAAGCGCTGTTAAAGCCCAGAACTTTGCAAAGTCGGATTACAGCATCTATGCCATCACCGGTTCGGAAGACATCGTTTTTGAGCCTTTTAACATGATGATGGGTGTCCTGCAGTCTTATACGGATATCTTTGATTTCTTCGGAGAAAACCAGAATGCAGCCTACCTGGTATGGAAAGACGGAGAGCATCATACCCAGTGGAGGCTCCAGTATACCATTAACGCGATCAAGCAGTTCTACCGCTGAAAAGCATAAAAAAAGGGGCCGTGATGACGGCCTCTTTTTTATACTGTACGGTATGCTTTTTCAACTAAACCAGAACGCAGGCAGGAAGTACAGACATACATCTTTTTCGTACCGCCGTTTTCTGTCTTAACACGGACAGATCTAACGTTGGACTTCCACATTCTGTTGGTTCTTCTGTGGGAATGGCTTACCATGATCCCAAAATGAGCACCCTTTTCGCAGATTGCACATTTAGCCATACCTATGCACCTCCTCCTTATTTGCCCCTGATCAAAAATCTGGGGAGCGGCTTTTCCTAGACCGCAACATTGGTATAATAACAGAAACAAATAAAAAAAGCAAGCATTTTTTATATAAAAATATAGGTTTCTTTTTTTTTGACTCTATGTTACAATACCTCATTGGATGAGTGCGCAAAAAAAGCGGCCTGTCTGTGATAATATTACTATGTGAAGCAGCTAAAGATCATAGGGAGAAATTTATGGAAGAAAAGAAAAACAAAGCTTCAGTCCGTATCGATACTGAGGTCATAGCCCAGTATGCAGGCGCAGAAGCCAAGTCATGCTTCGGCATCGTCGGCCTGGGCGCTGTCTCGCAGAAAGACGGTTTTGCCAGGATCCTTAAGTCAGACCGGGTCTCAAAAGGTGTCTCTGTCAGCGTAAAGGATAATAAGATCACCATCGATTTCCACATCATCGTAGCCTATGGCGTCAGCATTCAGGCAGTGACCGAGAATCTGATAGAAAACGTCACCTATCAGGTAGAGACATTTACCGGGATGACGGTAGAAAAGATCAATATTTTCGTTGAGGGCGTGCGTGTCATCGACTGACGGAGGGTAAAGTGGCTTCAATAGATGCTGTAATGTTAATCAATATGTTCGTGTCCGGCGCAAATGCCCTGGATGCGAAAAAAGAATGGATCAATGAACTGAATGTATTTCCGGTGCCTGACGGTGATACCGGTACAAATATGACTATGACCATGATGTCGGCTGTCCGTTCTCTTCAGGAAACGGAAGACCGGTCCCTTCAGTCTGTCATGCGTGCTATTGCTTCAGGTGCCTTAAGGGGAGCCCGGGGAAATTCCGGCGTCATCCTTTCGCAGCTTTTAAGGGGCTTTTCCAAGAGCGTCCAGGAAGAAGGGGCATTAGATATCCCGGTCATGGCCAAAGCCTGCGAAAGGGCCGTAGAAACGGCTTATAAGGCGGTTATGTCGCCTAAGGAAGGAACTATTCTTTCTGTGGCAAAGGCCATGGAAGATAAAGCCAGGGAACTAAAAGACTGTGATGATATTGCGGATTTCCTGGAAGAGGTCATCCGGGCAGGTGATGAAGCACTGGCTTATACACCGGAGCAGCTGAGCGTCTTAAAACAGGCTGGTGTGGTGGATTCCGGCGGCCAGGGTCTTATGGTCATCATGCATGGGATGCAGGATGCTTTCCTGGGCCGTGAAGTGGATCTTTCCATGCCTGAATTTGAAGGCCCGAAGAAAGAAAATATCCATATAGATACTGAAAACCTGGAAACCTCCGATATCCGTTTCGGCTACTGCACGGAGTTTATTATTCTCCTGGAGCGTCCGTTTACAGATACGGATGAGAAGGAAATGAAGCATTTCCTTACCGGCCTTGGGGATTCTCTGGTGCTGGTGGCGGACGATGATCTTGTGAAGATCCATGTCCACACGAATGAGCCAGGGTCCGTACTTCAGAAAGCCCTGGGATATGGCCAGCTTTCCCGGATCAAGATCGATAATATGCGGGAAGAGCACCGGGAACGTCTGTTTAAAGATACAGAAAAACTGGCGTTAGAACAGAAGAAAGCGGATGAAGAAGAAGCCAGAGAAGAACTGCTGGCCACGGAGCATAAGGAAGTATCCTTTATCTCTGTCTGCGGCGGTGACGGACTGACCGAACTTTTCCATGAGCTGGGCACTGACATCGTCATATCCGGCGGCCAGACCATGAACCCTTCGACAGAAGACTTTTTGACGGCTATCCAGAAGATCAATGCGGACCACATCTTCATCCTGCCGAATAATTCGAACATCGTCATGGCAGCGAACCAGGCGGCAGATCTGACTACGGATAAGGACGTGAAAGTCATCCCGACGAAAACCGTTTGCGAAGGCATTACCTGCCTGGTGAATTATGTGCCCCAGGAGGATGTGAAGACGGTGGAGGAGACCCTTCGTGAAAGCCGTCAGACCGTTTCGACCATCGAAGTGACCTATGCTATCCGGGATACCGTGATCGATGGGGTGGAGATCCACAAGGATGATTACATGGCCCTGTGCGAAAAAATGGTGCTGAGTGTAGGAACTGACCTTAACGGCGTGGTCAAAGAGGCTGTGAAAAAAGCCGTGACGGATGATTCTTCCCTTGTTACCCTGTACTACGGAAAAGATGTGAAGAAAAAAGATGCAGAGAAGCTGCAGGAGAGCATCGTCGATGTAGCGCAGGATGCAGAGGTGGAAGTGGTATTCGGCGGCCAGCCGGTCTATTACTACCTGGTATCTGTAGAATAATTGAAAGTGCCTGCCGTCTGAAACGGCAGGCACTGTTTTAAGAAAAATGGAACTGAAGGACAGGATCACGGCTATCCGGGGCGTGGGTGAAAAAAGAGCCGGAGATTTTTTAAGACTGGGTATCAGGACAGTGGAAGATCTGCTCTTTTATTTCCCGCGCAGTTATGAGCAGTATGAACCGCCGGTCTCTATCCGTGAGGCAAAATACAGGGATTTTGCGGCGGTCCAGGGCCTGATCATCCAGAAACCGGTGACGCGTTATGTTAAGAACCTGAAGATCACCGATGTCATCGTCCGGGACGAAGAAGGCAGTTCTCTTAAGATCACCTGGTTTAATATGCCTTATCTTTCCAAAAGCCTGTATCCGGGAAGCCAATATGTTTTCCGGGGGCAGCTGAAAGGCTTTGGAAGTATCCGGCAGATGGACCAGCCCCAGATCTTTAAACCCCAGGATTATACAAAACTGCTGAACACTCTGAGACCTGTCTATCCGCTGACAAAAGGGATAACAGGAAAATCCATTGAGAGTGCTGTCCGTACCTGTTTTGATGATGGCATCACGGTCAGTGAGACACTTCCTGATGAGATCCTGAATGACTGCCGGCTGGAAGGCCTGAATGACGCAGTACGTGAGATACATTTTCCAGGGGATAAGGAAAACCTGGCGAAAGCCAGAAGAAGACTGGTATTTGAGGAATTTTACCGCTTTATCCTGGGGGTTCGAAACTTAAGAGAAACCGTCAGATCCGAACCGAATCATTTTAAGATCGAAGAAAAGGAAGCCGTAAATGCCTTTATACAGAACCTGCCCTATACATTGACGAATGCCCAGCAGAAAGTGATAAAAGAGATCACGGAAGATATGACAGGATCAATGCTTATGAACCGCCTGGTGCAGGGCGATGTGGGCAGCGGTAAGACCATTGTTGCTTTCACTGCCATGTATCTGACGGCCCTAAACGCATGTCAGAGCGTCATGATGGCCCCTACCGAAGTCCTGGCACAGCAGCATTATAAGACCTTTACTTCCTTGATCGAGAGTCAGGATCTGAATCTTTCTGTCTGCCTGCTGACAGGCTCTATGAAAGCCTCAGAGAAGAAAGAAGTCTATGAAAAGATCCGTACCCATGCCTGTGATCTCATTATCGGCACCCATGCCCTGATCCAGGAAAAAGTGGTCTATGATAAACTGGCCCTGGTGATCACAGATGAGCAGCACAGGTTCGGTGTGAATCAGCGTAAAGCCCTGAAGGAAAAGGGCGATATGCCGCACGTATTGGTAATGTCCGCGACCCCTATCCCCCGGACGTTAGGTATGATCCTATACGGAGACATGGATATCTCTGTCATGGATGAAAAACCGAAAAACCGGCTGCCCATAAAAAATGCGCTGGTGGGCATCGATTACAGGGAAAAGGCCTGGAAATTTATCCAGAATCAGGTGCTGACGGGAAGACAGGCTTATGTGATCTGCCCCATGGTGGAAGAGTCTGAGGCATCCGAGGGAGAAAATGTCACAGATTATGCCAGAATGTTGGATGACCGTTATCCGGAAAGCATTCATGTGGGCGTACTGCACGGACGTATGAAAAACGAAGAAAAAGAAGCGGTCATGCAGGCTTTCTCTGATAACCAGATCCAGGTACTGGTCTCTACGACTGTAGTAGAAGTAGGGGTAGACGTGCCCAATGCAACGGTCATGATGATAGAAAATGCCGAGCGTTTCGGCCTGGCCCAACTTCACCAGCTGAGGGGGCGGATCGGACGGGGCGCAGAGCAGTCCTACTGTATTTTCATTGACACCACCATGTCAGAAGAAAGCCAGCAGCGGCTGAAAGTCGTGACAAATTCCAATGACGGCTTTTTCATCGCCTCTGAAGACCTTAGGTTAAGAGGGCCCGGAGACTTCTTCGGGATCCGCCAATCCGGCGATGTGACCTTCCGTCTGGCAGATATCTATACAGATGCCGCTATTTTACAGCAGGCGGAAGAAGCAGCAGAGAAGTACGATATCAAAGATGACGCTGTAACTGAGACTGCCGTATTATAAAGGAAAAAGGACAATAAACATACGCTGTTTTGTGCCTCTTTCTTAATAAGAACTGTGATACAATACATAAAGAAGTAATGGCTTTCAGCCATAGGGAGGGATCATAAATTGAAGGATACAGAACAACAAGTCCTTAATGAAGACATGATACAGGAAGATCCGCAGGAGCAGAAGAAGCTGTTTGGCAAGTTTGCTTCCATGAGCTGGACATACTGGTTTGCTTCCTGTTTCTGCTCTTATCTGACCATATTCCTGCAGTCTATCGGCTGGAAAACATCGGATGTGGGTATCATCAATTCACTGAATTCCGCGGTAGGCGTCGTATCGACACCTTTCTGGGGAACACTCAGTGATAAGATCCGCTCCATCAAGAAGATCGTCATCATCCTGATCATAACAGCGGCATTGACCTATGCGCTGATCCCTTATGTGGATTATAAGTTCGCGGGGATCTCCCTGCTCTTTATCATTATTCCGTTATCTAACTTTTTCCGCGTTCCTCTGATGTCTCTCATAGACAACTGGACGGTCCGCGCCTCCAACAAACATGGCTTACGGTTTGGCCTGATCCGTTCTTTCGGTTCCTTCTCCTTTGGCGTGATCGGCCTTGTATTAGGCTATGTGGTCACCCGGATGAATGGAGAGAGCGGCAACGCGGGTACCCGGATGACCTTCTGGGGGTATGCTTTCTTCTCTATTGCCCTTCTTCTGGTGGTGCTGTGGATCAAGGACGATGTACAGGGGTCAGAGACGAAAAAGCAGAAGTTCTCTGAGATGCAGTTCGGCCGGCTGTTTAAAAACTATTATTATATGACGTATCTGGTCTATGCCATGATCATTCAGATCCCCCTGGCCTGCGTTTATTCCTTCCAGCCCTATCTGATGGCGGATATAGGTGTAAATACTGGAACCATCGGCTATATCACCGGTTTTAAGGCCTTTATAGAGATTCCCATGCTGCTTCTGATGGATAAGGTCAGGAACAAATGTCCTCTCTATGTCCTGTTGTTCGGAGCCGGGGCCCTTTATATGCTGGAAGCCTTTTTCTACAGCGTTTCCGGCAGCTTTACCCACCTCCTTCTGATCGGCATCCTGCAGGGGCTGGGCGGAGGTCTTCACATAGCCGCAGGATCCAACTATGTGGCCACGCTGGCGCCGGATAATCTGAAAGCGACCGCACAGACACTGAATGGTTCCATGGTATCCCTGGCCGGGATCGCCGGCAACCTGATCGGCGGTTTTGTCATAGAAGCAGTAGGCATCCGTTCTTTCTACAGGGGCTGCGGCTTTGTGATCCTGGCAGGCCTGGCTCTCTTCATCCTGTCCTTCCCCTTTGGAGAAAAAGTACTGCATCTGAAACGGCCGGCCATCGTAAAACATGGAACGGGGAGATAATTTGACATATAAGAGCTTTTCTGCATGCTGCATGGAGAAAAGCTCTTTTTTGACTTTAGATCTTAAGGTTGGGTTTATAACATAAATCGTTGATCCTTAAAGAGAACGGGAAAGTTTCCTGATATAACGAAACAATTAAAAAAGGAGGATATGTATGGGACTTATCAAAATGAATTTTCTTTCCAAGGAACTGGGCATGCCCACAGACATTAATGTGATCATACCCACGTATACCAGGGCAGATTCCACCGTGGGAACGGAGCGGAATCCTTATGTACCCGGCATGAAATTCCAGGTGCTCTGGCTGCTGCACGGCGGCGGCGGTGATTATGCGGATTACCTGAAATACACGAACATTGAGCTTTATGCCGAGGAGAACCGGCTGGCGGTCGTCACGGTCAGCGGCTATAATTCCTCCTATGCAAACAAAGAAGGCGGAGCCCATTATCTGGACTATGTGACTAAAGAACTGCCCAAGATGTGCCGTTCCGTATTCCCCTTCAGCGATAAGCGGGAAGATAATTTTGTGGGCGGTCTTTCCATGGGATCTGGCGGTGCCTATAAGATCGCCATGCTGTACCCGGAAAATTACGGCGGCGCACTCATCATGTCCGGCGGCTCCCAGCCCATGACCGGAGAAGCGGTCGCTTTTGATGCGGAAGCTTATGTGAAACGGCTGGGCGGTTTCCGTCTGCCGCTGCCGGACGGCCGTGACCGCCGTGGCACAGAGGACGATGCGTTCTTTAACGCGAAGAGAAATATTGAAGAAGGACGGCCTTTGCCGGAGTTCTTCTTTGCCGTGGGAACGAAAGACTTCTTCCTGGAAAGTCATCGAAATTGTGTTAAGCTGACCAGGAAAATGGGCTATACCGTGCATTCCATTGAGACGGAAGGCTATGCCCATGAATGGCGCTTCTGGGATAAGACACTGGATTATGCCATTTCAGAATGGATGCCTTTAAAGAGAGACTATATCCTTCCTTAACGGCTGTTAAGTCGTTTTGCCATATTTTTAAGAAAGGAGAGATGGGGCTTAAAAAAAGCCTCATGTGAGAAAAATGCTGGTAACCATGAACTTTTTCTCCACCGTCCTGGGGATGAATTCTGCCATGCATGTGATCCTGCCGGATCAGTATGATCATGCCGGAAATCCTTCCGGAAGAAAAGATCCCTATCCGGTCATGTACCTGTTCCACGGCGGCGGAGATAATCACACGAAATGGCTGAGATTTACGGCTATTGAGCGTTATGCAGAAAAGAAGAAGATCGCGGTGGTGATGCCGACCACACTGCAGGGCTGGTATACGGACATGAAGGAAGGTTATAATTTCTTTACCTTCTTAAATGAAGAACTGCCGCAGATCATCCACCGGAATTTTCCGAAGATCTCCACAGCCCCCGAAGATACTTATGTGGCCGGTCTTTCCATGGGCGGTATGGGAGCCTTGAAGTGGGCCTTTGTAGATCCTGAGCGGGTCCGGGCGGTGGCTTCTTTATGCAGTTCCATCGATATGAAGATCTCCATGGGACGGGCCATGAAAGCTTCCGGAGGTGAACTCACCGGGAAAATGAAACATATCTGGGGCTCCCCGGAGGAAATCGATCAGACTGTGGATGATATACCCTGGCTGATCGACCAGGCCATTGCTTCCGGGAAACAGCTGCCGAAGGTCTATATCGCGGCAGGCATGGAAGACTTTACCTATCAATGCAATGTGGATTTTGTCCGTGATTATCAGGATAAGCTGGACATTACTTATTGTCTGGATGAACACGGCACTCATGAATGGGGGTTCTGGGACAGACAGATAGAAAAAGTCCTGGACTGGCTCCCGCTGGAAGATTAAGGAGGGCGCGATGTCATTTGTACAACTGGATTTTTATTCGAGGACATTGGGCTTCGACTGTCAGTTAAATGTGGTGCTGCCGGAGGAAAAGCAGGGTGTCGGATTTATCCCGGTGCCGCGGCAGGGAAAACACCCAGTCTTATACCTGCTTCACGGCACTTCCGGTGACCATACAGACTGGGAACGCTGGACTTCCGTAGAACGGTATGCTGCTAAGCGCGGTCTGGCGGTAGTTATGCCGGCAGGACAGCTTTCCTCTTATTCAAACATGGCTCATGGAGAAAACTTTTTTGACTATATCGCTTATGAAGTGCCGGAGATCGTAAAGGACGCCTTCCCCATCTCTGACGCTAGGGAAGACACCTTTATCGGCGGTCTGTCCATGGGAAGCTACGGCGCTTTAAAGATCGCGCTGACCCTGCCGGAAAACTACGCCGCAGCCGGCGCATTGTCTTCAGGAAACCATGCCTATCATCCCGAACGCTTTAACCAGGGGCTGACCGGTTTTGCCAATATGAGCCAGGTCTCCGATGTGACGAAAGCGGACCAGGACAAGGGCATTTTTGCCCAGAATGTCATGGAACTCAGGTTCAAGCTTTGCTGGGACTGGGAGAGAGGCAAGAGCGTCCTGAATACGTCGGAAGACTGGGAGTGGCTGGCGAAACGGGATATAAGCGAAGGAAGACCCCTGCCGAAAATCTATCATGCCATCGGCACAGAAGACCACAATTACCAGGAAGCCACCCGGGCACGGAAATTCTTTGAAAGTCTGGAAGGCAATCCCTTTAATTATGAATATCATGAAGCCCCCGGTCAGCATAACTGGGAATTTTGGGATGAATGGGTGGAGAAGTTCATCAACTGGCTTCCTGTCAGCCTGTAAGTGTGAAAATTCCTCTTATTTACTGACCGTTGAGGGGGTGTTTCACTAAAGTACTTGTAATTTCCGTGAAAATATGTTTGAATCACGAATAGTGATCATTAAGACGAAAGGAGTTTATTTATGCATGACAAAGTAAAGATCGGCCTGATGCCGGTAAAACGTGAGTTTTTCAGTATCCAGACCGCCCGTGAGGAATATGACATCATTATCCCCATCATCCACGCCCAGATGCAGGAATATGTAGAATGGGTGGAGATCGATGATCTCTGCGAGCAGGGCATGGCCTGCCATCCCCAGGATGTGGATAAGATCGTTAAAAGGTTCAAAGAAGCAGAAGTTGACGCTGTTTTTGCACCCTTCTGTGATTTCGGTGAAGAATCCGTAGTGACCGGTGTCTGCAAAGAATTTAAAGTTCCCGTGCTGATCTGGGGCACCAAGGATAAGGTCTCCACCTATGAGCATCGTGAGAAAGAGACCCAGTGCGGCGTTTTCGCGGCTACTAAAGTCTTGAGAAACTACGGTGTGACCTTCAGCTATATCTGGAACTGCGAAGCAGATTCTCCTGATTTTGTGGTCGGTTTTGAGAAATTCGTCCGCGTGGTCAATGTGATGAAGAACCTGCGCAATGCGAACATTGCCTCCATCGGTGATCGTCCGGCCGGCTTCTACAGCGTGATCCATAACCAGCTGCAGCTGATCAAGAACTTCAATATCTCCGTGAAGCCCATCGGCCTTGCGGCCATTGGACAGCTGTCTCAGCAGATCTGTGAAGAGAACAGCGAAGAGCTGCAGGCTTATGTAAAGGATTTCTCATCTCGTATAGATATTTCCGAAGTGGAAGATGAGACCTATATTCCGAAGGTCTGTGCCGGTGTACTGGCTGTGGAAAGACTGATGAAGCAGAATAACTGCCGCGCTGCCGGTTTTGACTGCTTTGGCGTAGGAAGAGCTGTGGGCCTTCCTGGCTCCGGCTGTGTTATTGAAGGTGAGCTGGCTGACAGAGGTCTGCCCACTGCCTGTGAAATGGATATCTGGGGCGCTATCTCCATGCTGATCCTGAAGTCTGCAGCCTTGGGTGAGGATGCACCGCTGCTGGCTGACTGGACCTACCGTCATCCCACGAACCCCAACGGCGAGCTGATCTGGCACGGCGGCCCCTTTGCCTACTCATTGGCGGATAAGGCTAAGAACCCCATGATCAAGGCCCGCAAGTTCGGTCCTCGTTCTATGTACGAAGCTCACTGGGAACTGAAGCAGGGTGAACTGACCATGCTGCGTATGGATGAGCTGGACGGCGAATACTATGTCTTCGTCGGCAATGCAAAGACCATCGAAGGCCCCGCTACCACCGGCACCTATGTCTGGGTAGAAGTAGAGCCCTCCTGGAAGCGTTGGGAAGAGAAGCTGATGTTCGGTCCCTTCATCCATCATGTAGGCGGCATCTACGGTGATTATGCCGATGTATTCGAGGAAGTGGTCCGTTATCTGAATGATTCCCGCCGCGGCGTGAAAGTGAATCTGGAGACCCCCTATACACCGGGCCCGAAGTCTCTGTAATTAAAAAACAGGTCCTCCCGGAAGGGAAGGTCTGAAGTAAAAAGCACTGTATCCTTAGGCTTTATGCTTATGGATACAGTGTTTTTTAAGATAAAAAATGAAACAGATCATTAAGGAGCGTTTTTTATGAAACGGTCTGAATTAAATGAGATCATTCGATACACAATAGCTGAACTTAAAAAGGCAGCTTTTCCCCTGCCGCCTTTTGCTTTCTATACACCGGATGACTGGAAAATGCTTAAGAAAGACGAAGCAGAGCTGGTGGAAAATATGCTGGGCTGGGATGTCACAGACTTTGGCAGCCATGATTTTGATCATATCGGCCTCACGATCTTTACCTTTCGGAACGGAAATTTCTATGCGAAAGAGAAATATCCAAAACCATATGCTGAAAAGATGCTGTATGTAAGAGATGGGCAGATCCTTCCTTTCCATTATCACTGGTCCAAACAGGAAGACATCATCAACCGTGGCGGCGGAGATCTGTGCCTGACCTTATACAACTGCACAGAAGAAGATTTTAAAGACAGGAAAAAGGCTTCTGACGGCATGACAGGTACCTTTGCATCTACCGATGTTTTCGCCCATGTGGATGGTAAGATCCTTCGTGTCCCGGCAGGGGGTGAAGTGATCCTGCATCCGGGTCAGTCTATTTCCCTGATGCCCGGACAGTATCACAAATGGCAGGGGGTCCCGGGGACCGGCGATGTCATTTTGTTTGAAGTGTCTACCGTGAATGACGACCGGACAGATAACCGTTTCTTCCAGGCAAATCCCCGTATTCCTGAGATCGAAGAAGATGTGCCGGCAGAGTTTTTAATGTTTGCGGATTATCCCGTCTATACCGGGTTTAATTTTATCTCATAAGCATTTTTTAAGAAGAGGACGATATGATCATTACCATAACATCGGATTATTTGTGGCTGGGTGTGAGCCGGAAGGCTGAGGTCCGTAAACTCCACTTTTTCTGTAATAAAAAGAAAATTAAAGAAATAGACATCCGGCTGACAGATGAAGAACCTGAATACTATGTTTTGGCCGATCTTAGCAGATTTGCGGGCCAGAAGCTGGAAATCACCGGGGATTTTCCAGAGAATCTGTTCAAAGGAATACATTTATCTGATGAGAAGCCTGTGAATACTTATGCTTACCGCCCGGTGCTCCATTTTACGCCGGAGATCGGCTGGATGAATGACCCCAACGGACTTATTTATGCCGATGGAGTTTACCATCTCTATCATCAATGGAATCCCTACGGGACCGATTGGGGCAATATGCACTGGGGGCATGCGGTGAGCCGGGATCTTATCCATTGGGAATACGGTGATATGGCCATGGAGCCTGATGAATACGGCACCATGTTCTCCGGGTGTGCTTTTCAGGATACGGCTGATGCTGCCGGCTTTGGGAGAAATACCCTGCTTTTTTATTATACTGCGGCTGGCGGTGCAAACTTATGGTCCAGAGATACAGGCCATCAGTTTTCCCAGCACCTCGCAGTTTCGAAAGATCAGGGAGAAACATTGGTCAAACAGGGAGAGATCCTGCCCCATATAGATGGCGGCAACCGTGATCCTAAGGTCTTTTACCATGAAGAAAGCGGCGCTTACATCATGGTCCTTTATGTGACCGAGAACGATTTTGCCATATTCCGCTCTAGGGACCTGCTTCACTGGGAAGAGAGCCAACGTTTTACTGCGGAGAAAATGTGGGAATGCCCGGATCTGATGCAGCTCCCGGTGGACAATGTGGCAGGAGAAAAAAAGTGGGTCTTCTGGTCAGCGGACGGATACTATATCATCGGAGATTTTGACGGATACCGCTTTACACCGGAGTCGGAGATCCTGTCCGCCTATGATACAAAACTTCCTTATGCCGCACAGACGTATGCGGGAATTCCCGGGAAAGTGATCAGCATAGCCTGGCTGAGAACCCAGAACGACCGCGGCAATTTCAGAAGTATGATGTCCATACCTTCGGTTCTTTCTTTGGAAAAACTGAATGATGGCTATCATATCAGATTTACCCCGGCAGAAGCGCTGTTTTCTGCGTTTAAACGGGAAGAATGTATAAAACCACTCAACGGATCCTTGACGCTGGCTCCTGAAGGAAGACCGGTCTTTTTGAAGACCACATGGCAGCCGGGATATGAAAAAAAGATCCGGATAGGAGATCAGGAGATCTGTATAACGACAGCGTGTACGAAAGTAAACATCCTGGTCGATCATGGGATCATAGAGTATTTCAGCGGAGACGGTCTGGTCTATGGAGCAGTGGAAGCAGAAGAAGATGTGCTGAATAAGGCCATCAGTATGGGAGAGGGAGTTACAGAAACGACAGTCTGCAGTATGTAAGGACAGCCTTTTTAAACCACGACTTTAGCGTACTATAACAAAAAAAGCTCCGAAACCTGCATAAATGCTACGTTTCAGAGCTTGAGCTGACACCGGGACTCGGACCCGGGACCTCCTCACTACCAATGAGGTGCGCTACCGCCTGTGCCATGTCAGCTTGTTTTTGCAACATGAGAATGATACACTATAACCTGGTATTTGTCAAGGCTTTATTTTGAAAAATAAATTCCGCAGTGGGAAGATGCTAAGGAGCTGCTCATTTTCATGGATGAGCAGCTCCTTCTGATGGTCATCGTATATCAGGGATGCCTGCTGTACGATCAGTTTGCTTTTTCTTTATCCCAGGCATGTTTCCCTGCTTCCAGGTCTTCCCGGATCTCTGTGACACGTTTATCTGTCAGTTTATACCAGATCAGGGGGATACAGGAAACCAGGGCCAGGATGGCAGGCAGCATATTGACCATAAAATTAATGCCCAGCTTTGTGGATTCTGTCTGTTCCGCGTTAGGAACGTAGCCAACGGCGAAAAGAAGCATGACCACCGGCGCACAGATAGCTGTAGCCAGTTTGACGCCGAAGGAAAGCATGGAAGCGGCCAGACCTTCCTGACGTCTTCCCAGTTTCCAGTCTCCGTATTCCAGGGAATCACCCACCATGCCGTAGCAGATGGCCGGAGCGCCAAAGCCCAGGGCCCCTATAAAGGAGACACCTATCAGATATACAGGATTGCTGGTAGGATAAAGGAAAAGGGCGGTAAAGCCGGCGGCCATAATGATATTCATGATGATCATGTATTTCTTTTTGCCGAAAACTTTTGTGCCCCATGGGACGGTCAATGTCCCCACCAGCTGGCCTACGGTCATGGCGGTGAACATCGGAGTAATATACTGGGGACCGCCCACAACGTAGATCACATGGTAGACCAGAATGCCATACCGGCCGGTGACACAGATGGTCCCGATAATGGTTGCAATAACGACGATGAGCAATTGGTCATTTTTCACCAGATCCCTGATGTTTTTCACAAAACCGGCCTTCTCGGCAGGTCCGCTGTGAAGTTTATCCGTGTAAGTCTCTTTACAGAGAGCAGCACAGGCCCAGAAGACAGGGATCAGGACCAGAGAGAAGATCAGGGTGGCCATAAAGTAGCCATGGCCGTCCGCGGCAGGTGCACCTTCGGGTCCGGTAGCCGAGCTGAAATGAAGGATCAGAGGCATGGCCACCAGGGACAGGATGATGCCTATGACAGAAGCACCGGTACTTCTGGCCGTAGCCAGAAGCTGACGGACCCGGGAGTCTATGGCTATTACGTTCAAAAGGGCCTGATAGGCGATGGAGCAGGCGGTATAGGCCATACCGGCACCTATGTAGCAGACGGCGCAGAGGATAATCTTCATGACCCCGTGGACCGGGAAGACCGTAAAGGTCAGCAGGTTAAAAATGGCCAGGACCGGCGGCGCGAACATCAGATAAGGCCGGAATTTACCCCAGCGGGTCCTGGTCCTGTCAGCAATCTGGCCCATCATAGGATCATTGACGGCATCCCAGATACGGGCGATCAGGACGATGGCGGAGATAGCCTGGCCTGTCAGACCTACGACATCAGTGTAAAAGATGTTCAGATAGCTGTTGATCATATACCAGCTCATCTGGCAGGCTACTTCTCCCAGACCGTAGCCAAACAGAAGTTTCAGACCGGCTTTTTCTTTTGCAGCCGGTTTTTCTGCAGGAGTGTTCATGGACACTTCCTCCTTTCTTGGTTTCAGACGAAGATCCGGGAAGGATCCGGCTGAAAAATGGGGATACAAAAAGGCTGTCCTACTATTAATATAATTAAGAACAGCCTTGAATTTATTTATAGTATAAGCGCGCTTTCTGTTAAAGTCAATACAATGTATGTGTCTAATTCTCTTTTCCGAAATAAAAAAGCCCCTTGTAACAGGGTGAATTTTTTGGTATGATATGATAATCAGCGTTTCAGCATCTGTCATTAGAGATGCTGCTTTCCGGCCCTCATCTTAAGGGCAGTTTCCCCCGATGGATAACCGGGGGCGGTTTTATTTACTTATTTTATAGATTTCCGGCCTCTGTGACCGGGTCCAGACTTGGAAGGAGTAAGATCATGAAAGTTGAAAAATTCGGTGTCCTGAAAACAGGAGAAGAAGCAAAACTGTATACTATGACGAACAAAAACGGCATGACGGTCAGACTTACTGATGTGGGTGCCCAGCTGGTCAATGTACTGGTGCCGGATAAGAACGGTGAATTGACGGACTGCATCCTGGGCAGTGACAGCTTTGATGATTATGAAAAAGGCTGCATGCTGTTCGGCAGCTGCGTAGGAAGAAATGCAAACCGCATTGCCCGCGGAGAATTTGAAGTGGGCGGAAAGACAGTACGTCTCTATACTTATCCGAAGAATATCTGCCACAGCGGTCCCAATCCCTGGAACGTAAGAATGTGGAATGTGGCGATGGAAGAAGACGAGACCGGCGAATCCATCACTTTCTTTATCCGTTCAGAAGATGGCGACCAGGGTTATCCTGGTAATATGGATGTGGAGATCACCTATACGCTGACGAATGATAATGAACTGATCCTTCAGTTCTATGGAGTATCGGATGCGGATACCATCTTCAATATGACGAACCACACCTATTTCAACCTGAATGGTGGGAAGACGGATGCGCTGAATCACCGGCTGACCCTTTATTCAGATTTTTATAATGCGACAGATGAAGGCCAGATCCCCACAGGAGAACTGGTGGATGTGACCGGCACCCCCTTTGATTTCCGTACAGAAAAGACCATTGGCCAGGACATTGATGCAGATAACGCGGATCTTAAGATCGGCCGCGGTTATGACCATAACTTCATGATCAACGGCGGCAAAGTAGCTGAAGATGCCACTTTGTGTGCCACCCTGAAAGGCGATCTTTCCGGCATTGTTATGAATGTCTATACGGATCGGCCCGGCGTACAGCTCTATACTATGAACTGGGCACCTTTTATGAGCCGTGAAGGCCGCGGCGGCCTTACCTATGGCCCCCGTCATGCGGTATGTCTTGAGACTCAGTTTACCCCGGATGCTGTCCATCATCCGGAAATGGCTTCTCCGCTGATCAAAGCTAACGAAGAAAGCACGGCCATTACCATTTACCGTTTCTCGGTGGAATAACAGCATGCCAAAACAGCTGTTTATAGCAGAAAAACCCAGTGTTGCCAGGGAGTTTGCCAGGGTCTTGGAGGTGAACGGCCAGGGGAAAGACGGCTATATCGAAAACGATACGACAGTCGTCACCTGGTGTGTGGGACATCTTATCACGATGTGCTATCCGGAAGCCTATGACCCCTCCCTGAAACGCTGGACTTTACAATCGCTTCCCTTTATTCCTGAGACTTATAAATATCAGGTCATCGAGAGCGTTAAAAAACAGTATAATATTGTTTCAAAGTTACTGACCCGTAAAGATATTGACTGTATCTATGTGTGTACTGATTCAGGAAGAGAAGGTGAGTATATTTACCGCCTTGTCGCTGCCATGGCAGGGGTCAGGGATAAACAGCAGAAACGGGTCTGGATCGATTCCCAGACAGAGGAAGAGATCTTAAGGGGGATCAGGGAAGCTAAAGACCTTTCCTTTTATGATCCTTTGTCTGATGCAGCTTATCTAAGGGCGAAAGAAGATTATCTGATGGGGATCAATTTCTCCCGGGTACTGACGCTTAAGTTTGGAAATACGTTGAAAGATACGTTGAATAAAGACCGGGCGGTCCTGTCTGTCGGGCGTGTCATGACCTGCGTGCTTGGCATGGTAGTGAGAAGGGAACGTGAGATCCGGGACTTTAAAGAAACACCTTTTTACCGTATCATCGCCCATTTAAAGACGGCTGAAGGTAATTCTCTGGAAGCGGAATGGAAAGCGGTGGAAGGATCGGCCTTTTACCAGTCTCCGAAACTGTATAAAGAGAATGGCTTTAAGGAAAGAAAAGATGCAGAAGCTTTAGCTTCTTTCCTTCAGACGAATCCGCCGAAAGAAGCCGTGGTGCTTAAGGCAGATAAAAAGACAGAAGTCAAAAAGCCCCCGCTTCTTTATAACCTGGCTGAACTTCAGAATGAATGCTCCAGACGCTTTAAGATAAGCCCGGATGAAACATTGGCTGTTGTACAGGAACTGTACGAAAAGAAGCTGGTGACTTATCCGAGAACTGATGCCAGAGTCTTATCATCGGCTGTGGCAAAGGAGATCAGCCGGAATCTTTCCGGCCTGACTAAAAATGCAGATCTTGGAGGCTTTGCTGCGGAGATCCTGGAAAAGAAGATGTATGCGGGCATACAGAACAGCCAATATACGGATGATAAAAAGATCACAGACCATTATGCCATCATTCCCACAGGCCAGCAGGCAGGATCCCTGGATTCCCTGGATCCTTTAAAAAAGAATGTATACCAGCTGATCTGCCGGCGGTTTTTAAGTATCTTTTATCCTCCGGCCAAATATGAACGGCTTTCTCTGGAGTTAAGTAAGAATCAGGAACATTTCTTTTCTTCCTTCAGGATACTGAAAGAAGAAGGGTATCTTAAAGTGGCCGGACAGGACACTCAGGAAAAGGGGCCGGATGAGGCTTTATACCGGGAACTGGAAGGCCTTAAAAAGGGAGACCGCCTTACAGCAGAGTGGTTTGAGATCAAAGAGGGAAAGACACAGCCGCCTAAACGGTATACTTCGGGAAGTCTGATCTTAGCTATGGAGAATGCCGGCCAGCTCATAGAAGATGAAGAGTTAAGGGCACAGATCAAAGGCTCGGGCATAGGAACATCGGCTACCAGGGCAGAGATCCTGAAGAAATTAAACACTATAAAATATCTTAAAACAAACAAAAAGACCCAGATCGTATCTCCTGAACTTATGGGGGAATTAGTATACGATGTGGTGGATGCCTCTATGAAACAGCTCTTAAACCCGGAGCTTACGGCTTCCTGGGAAATGGGGCTTTCCGGTGTTGCTTCCGGAAATATCACTAAAGAGGAATATATGGAAAAGCTGACCGGTTTTGTGACCCGGCGTGTCAATGCGGTGAAGGGTATTGAAAATCCTTCCGCCATCAGACAGCGTTTTAATAAGGTGCTGGCAGCTTACAAGAGATAAAACAGGGCAGATAAGATGGATATTCCGGAAGAACAGGAAAGAGATTACAGCGAGATCAGGCTTAAACATAAGCATATCATTATCTCACGCCGGGATACGATCAAGAATGATCTGAAGAATTCTACGGTGGAGGGATTGATATCCTTTATCAGTGCGCTGGTGAGCCTGGTTCTTCTGATCTATG
>CACZSO010000280.1 GCA_902783795.1 uncultured Eubacteriales bacterium | reverse complement strand
TACGGTGACAGAAGAAAAGAAATGCTGAAAGACATCGCTGTCCTTACCGGCGGCCAGGTCATTTCTGAAGAAGTAGGCCTTGAGCTTAAGGATACAACTATGGATCTTCTGGGCCGTGCGAAATCCGTAAAAGTCCAGAAAGAGAATACCATCATCGTGGACGGCATGGGCGATAAGAAAGCCATTGCTGACCGTGTGGCGCAGATCCGTGCCGAATATGCGGAAAGCAATTCCGAATTTGATAAAGAGAAGCTGCAGGAGCGCCTGGCGAAGCTGGCCGGCGGTGTCGCTGTCATCCATGTAGGCGCTGTCACGGAAACGGAGATGAAAGAAGCGAAGCTTCGTATGGAAGACGCCTTGAACGCGACCCGTGCGGCGGTGGAAGAAGGTATCGTGGCCGGCGGCGGAACGGCTTACATCCTGGCTTCCAAAGCTGTGGAAAAGGTTGTGGCCGAACTGGACGGCGATGAAAAGACCGGTGCAAGGATCGTTCTCAAGGCACTCCAGGCGCCTCTGTATCATATCGCTTATAATGCAGGCCAGGACGGCAATGTGATCGTAAACAAGGTTTATGAAGCTAAGAAGGGCACCGGTTATGATGCCTATAATGATGAGTATGTAGACATGGTCAAGGCTGGCATCCTGGATCCCGCAAAGGTGGCCAGAACAGCGCTTCAGAATGCCACTTCCGTGGCTTCCACGCTGTTGACCACAGAATCCATCGTAGCCCAGATCAAAGAAGACACTCCGGCGGTTCCCGCAGGCGGTGCCGGCGGCATGGGCATGATGTAATATCTTGACTTTTTCAGACGGAGCATGTATGATGATACATGCTCCGTTTTTATATTTAAAAAACATATGAAGGTGTAAAAATGTCTGATTTCAGGGAAGAAAGAAATGTGATCGTAGGGCAGTCCGGAGGCCCTACCGCCGTTATCAATGCCAGTCTGGCAGGGGTGTACAAAACAGCAAAAGAAGCCGGAGTTAACCGGATCTACGGTATGCGTTACGGCATAGAAGGCCTGATCCATGATAAATATCTGGATCTTTCCATGGTGATAAAGAACGACATGGATCTGGAACTCCTGAAAAGGACTCCTTCCTCATTCCTGGGATCGTGCCGCTATAAACTGCCGGATCCCGTACAGGGCGATCCGGTCTATATGAAGATATTTTCTCTTCTGGACAACCTTCATATCCGTGCCTTTTTCTATATCGGTGGGAATGATTCCATGGATACCATAGGAAAGCTGGCAGATTACGGACGCATGACAGGTTCGGATATCTGTTTTATCGGCATCCCTAAGACCATTGATAATGATCTGGCCATCACGGACCATACCCCGGGATATGGCAGCGTAGCCAAGTATCTGGCTACGATCACCAAAGAGATCATTGCCGATACCAGCGTTTATGATATGAAAAGCATTGTGGTGCTGGAGATCATGGGAAGGAACTCAGGCTGGCTGACCGGGTCGACCGCCCTCGCGAGAGGAGAGGACTGTCCCGGGGTGGATCTGATCTATCTGCCGGAAGTGCCCTTCTCCATGGAAGAAGTTAAACAAAGTATCGAAGAGCTGTTCAAAAAGAAGCAGACCGTTGTCATAGCGATCTCCGAAGGCGTCACAGATGAGAAAGGCACGCTGTATTATTCCGAGCTGTTAAGCTCCACCATGGGCGAGGATGCTTTTGGCCATAAGATCCTTTCCGGTGCGGGACGTCATCTGACGGATTATTTAAGCCATGAATTGAACTGCAAGGTAAGACTCATCGAATTATCCACCCTGCAGCGCTGCGGCGCGCATATCGCCTCTAAGACGGATATTGACGAAGCTTTCCAGGTGGGCGGAGCAGCCATTAAAGCGGCTTTTGAAGGACATACCGGGTGCATGATCGTTTTGAAGCGTGTTTCTCAGGAACCTTATATGTGTGTCTGTGAAACTGCGGATGTCAATAAGATCGCGAATATTGAGAAAAGGGTACCGCGTCAATGGATCAATAAAGAGGGGAATTATGTCACAAAAGATTTTGTGGATTATGTCCGTCCTCTGATCCAGTCGGAACTTACCCCTATCATGGTCAACGGACTTCCCGGGCATTTTACCCTGCCGGAAAATCTGTAATACGGCATGATACAGGCTTTGATTATTTAAATAAACTATCAGCCTCTGTCCCTACCGTGAAGGGCAGAGGCTGTTTTTTTTAGGTGAGAATGTATCCCCTGTTGCTTCTTCCTCCTGACGCCGGTTCCGGCGATCAGACCATAATTTATTCTCTGAAAATCAAAAAAGTTCTTAAGGACAATATATATGCCCGTTTTCTGTCTGTTCACCTGAAGCCTCGTTGGAGTATAATAGACTAAGGAAATTATCATTATTTAACAGGAAAGGAGTTTTCTTATGTTAAAAGCAGGTTTTATCAATTTCATGCCCTTTGGACTTCAGGGGGATGACTATTACAACAAATTAAAAGAGTATGCCGAGATCGGCTACCAGGGTTTTGAAGGCGCCAACAGTCTTCTGACCGGTGATTATCAGGAAAATCTGAAGAGAGTCCAGAGTTTCGGAATGAACCCCATCGATATCGGTGAAGGCCTTCATGGCTTCGGTGGGCCTGCTGCTTCTCCGGAAGAAGTGATCGAGGCCGCTCACAAACTGGGCGTGACACGTATTACCTGCTTCGATAACTGGGCTTCTACCTGGAGATTCTCCGGCAGTGATCCCGAGAAAAAACCTTCCTACGACGATGTCATGAAGCAGGTCGAAGAGTTTGAAAGAAAATCGGCCATCTATGCCAAAGAAGGCCTGGATTTCATGTATCATAACCATGATGCTGAATTTATCCTTGAATATCGCGGCATCGAGCTGTACAAGCTGATCCTGGCGAATACGGAGTATCTTAAGTTCGAATTAGACTGCGGCTGGGCTGATTTCGGCGGCTGCGATCCCATCAAGCTGATCCATCAGATGAAAGGCCGTATCTCCGCCCTTCATGTCAAGGATTATCAGCCGGGCAAACTGGTGCCTTATCATATGGGACCCATGAACCTTGAGAATGTTATCACACCGCAGTTTACCGCTGTTGGTTCCGGCGCTTTAGACCTCATCGGCTGCCTGAAGGCCGGTGACGAAGAGGGCATCGAATGGGCTATCGTGGAGCAGGATTACATGAATACTCTGGATCAGAAACAGTCCCTTACCTGCGCCTATTACAACATGAAAGAAACCGGATACGTTTTATAACCTGTCCGTTTATCTTTATCACACTTTTTAAGGAGGATACTTTATGTTAAAAGCTGGTTTTATCGGTTTTACACGCTTTGGCGGTGATCAGGAAGAGTACTTCAATACGCTGAAAGAATATGCCGAGATCGGTTTCAAAGGTTTTGAGAACGGCACCTCTGTATTAAGAGGCGATGTGGATGAGAACCTGAAGAGACTGAATGAATATGGCATCCTTCCTATTGATATCGGCGAGCAGATCCATGGATTCGGCGGTCCCGCTGCCACTCCGGAAGAAGTTGTGGAAGCCGCTCATAAGCTGGGTGTTACGCGTCTTACCTGCTTCAATAACTGGGCTTCTACCTGGAGATTCCAGAGAGAAGGTAAGGAAGAATTAAAGCCTACTTACGACGAAGTCATGACTCAGACGGAAGAATTCGAGAAGAAGGCAGCTTTCTATGCCAAAGAAGGTCTGGATCTGATGTATCATAACCATGATGCGGAATTCACCCTTCTTTATCGTGGCACAGAGCTCTATAAGCTGATCCTGGCGAATACCGAATATCTGAAATTCGAGCTGGACTGCGGCTGGGCTACCTACGGCGGATCTGATCCCGTGAAGCTGATCCATCAGATGAAGGGCCGTATTTCTGCGCTTCATGTGAAGGATTATCAGCCCGATACTCTGGTGCAGTACGGCATGGGTGAGAGAAAGATGGAGAATGTATGGACCCCGCAGTTTACCGCTGTCGGTTCCGGCGCTCTGGATCTGATCGGCTGCCTGAAGGCCGGCGACGAAGAAGGCATCGAATGGGCTATCGTAGAGCAGGACTTCATGAACAAGCTGACCCCCAAACAGTCTCTGACCTGCGCTTACTACAACATGAAAGAAACAGGCTACGTTCTGTAATTCTTAAAACAGACAAAAAGAGGCCGGCAGGTTTTTCCTGCCGGCTCTCTTTATGAGTTATAAAAAGATGTTACAGCTGAGGACCGGCAGCTACCAGTGCCTTACCAGCTTCATTCGTGGTGTACTTGACAAAG
>CACZSO010000279.1 GCA_902783795.1 uncultured Eubacteriales bacterium | reverse complement strand
GGGCGTGGTCTCTTCCTTGCTCAAATATGAAGGCGGCCTGGTCTTTTCCACGAATGAACGGGTCATTAACGGTGTCGTTTTCATCGGTCTTACGGTACTCCTCATTTTTACCGTCCGGCGCTTTAAGACGGCTTTCCGTATCCTGATAGGCGTGGCAGCCCTGGCTTTCTTAGTCATGTCAGGCATCAATACCAGAGAAGCTGCCCGGGGCTTAAAGGACCTGCCTGTAACCCAGGAAGATGAGCATCCTCACTTTGGCTTAAGCCGCAACGGCCGCAATGTGGTGGTCCTGTTTTTAGACCGTGCCATGGGCCAGTACATGCCCTACTTTATACAGGAAAAGCCGGAACTTAAGGAAATATATGACGGCTTCACTTATTACAGCAATGTGATCTCCTACGGCGGCCATACAAATTTCGGCGCTCCTCCCATAATGGGCGGTTATGAATATACGCCGGTGGAAATGAACAGACGGTCCACAGAAGATCTGAAGGATAAACACAATGAATCCCTGAAAGTCATGCCTGTACTCTTTGACAATAACGGCTTTAACGTGACTGTCTGTGATGCGCCTTATGCGGATTATAAATGGGTCTCGGACCTGTCGATCTACAATGAATACCCTAAGATCCAGACCTACATGACCAAAGGCGCTTTTGAAAGTGAGGAAACAGCCCAGGAAGTGGTCTCAAGCAATTTAAGAAACTTCTTCTGTTTCTCCCTCATGAAGGCTTCGCAGCTGGAACTTCAGCTCCTTATGTATAATGGAGGCCAGTACTATAAGGCCGGTGAGGCTATCGGTTCTGTAACCCAGCTGAGGCGAGGTATTTCTGTTGCCAGCGGCATGAGGCAGACCTTTTTGGATTCATTCTCTGTACTGGAAAGAATGAACGATATGACGGATATCCTGGCGGATGACAGTGATAATTACCTGTTCTTCTACAATGATTCTCCCCACGAGATCATGCTCATGCAGGAGCCGGAATATGTGCCGTCGCCCCGTGTGAACAACAAGGAATATGACAGGACCCATCAGGACCGTTTCACGGTCAACGGCCATACCATTCATATGGAAGAGGACGACCAGATGATGCATTACCAGACAAACATGGCTGTGCTGTTAAAAGTAGGCGAATGGCTGGATTATCTGCGTAAAGAAGGCGTGTATGACAATACCCGCATCATCATCGTCTCTGACCATGGCTTCCACCTGTACGAAGATGATAATCTCATTTTTGAACTGGAGGGCAATAAGATCGACGCGGATAACTACTACCCGCTCATGATGGTCAAGGACTTTAACGCCACCGGTTTTACTGTTTCTGATACCTTCATGACAAACGCCGATGTGCCTGCTATCTCTGCCGAAGGCATTATTGAAAATCCGGTGAACCCGTTTACCGGTAATCCCATCAACAGCGATGAAAAGACAGCCCATGACCAGTTCATCACCCTGTCCAAGGATTACGATGTGGGTTCCAATAACGGAAAAGCCTTCTCCTCTTCCTGGTGGGCGTCTGTCCATGATAATATCCACGACCGCAACAACTGGGAATTCCTGACTGAAAGTAAAGTACTGAAGGAGCATAAATTCCCCGAATAACTCATCTGACCGCCGGCTGCCCCAGCCGGCGGTTTTTTTGTGCGTCCGAGGGCATCCGCCAGAGGCTTTTACAGTGAACGTCAAGTTATTTTCAGCGTTCACCATAAATATGATTGACCGTGAAAGACTGGTATGATACCATGAAAATAACTGTAAATTACGTGTTTTTAAATAAGGAGTACCGCTATGAACAATACCGGACGTGAAAGGCCTCACATCATCATACTGAATCCCGATGAAATGCGCGCTGATGTCCTCGGGCATCTGGGGAATCCTGCCAATGCTACACCTTTTTTAGACTGGCTGGCCCGGACAGAGGCTGTCTCTTTTTCCCGTGCGTACTGTCAGAATCCGGTCTGTGTCCCCAGCCGCTGCAGTTTCTTTACCGGCCTGTATCCCCATACCCGGGGACACCGGACCATGAGCTATCTGCTTCATCCTGACGAGCCTACCTTCTTTTCCGAACTGAAAGAAGCCGGGTACCATGTCTGGATGAACGGGCGGAATGATTTCCTGGCCGGAGAGTTTGAAGGGCTGGAATACCGGCACGCAGATGAGATCTTTCCTTATCATGTGGAACAGGAAGGACCTCTTCCTGAAATCCTTCCAACCTTTGAAACAGCTAAAACTGTGACACCTCCTGACATGCCGGTCTCTGTCTATTCACACTATACCGGCCGCACCGAAAGATCCGATAAAGACCGGGACTGGATGGATACGGCCGGTGCCGTACAGAGGATCCTGACGTATGATCACGAAGAACCTCTCTGCCTCTTTGTGGGCTGGAATAACCCCCATGTCCCCTATGCCGCAGAAGAACCCTACTACAGCAGTATCGACCGGGAAAAAGTCCCTGACAGGGTGCCTTTTGATGCTCTTTCGGATCCGCCCCTGATCATAAAGAAAATCCGGGAATATGCCGGCCTTCAGAACTGGACTGAGGAACAGTTCCGGGAGATCCGGGCGGTCTATCTGGCTCAGTGCCGGAAAGTGGACGATATGATCTTCCGGATCATAGAAGCCTTGAAGGAAGCCGGTATGTACGATGACGCGGCCATCTTTATCATGTCTGACCACGGAGATTTTACCGGGGATTACGGCCTGACAGAAAAATCTCAGAATGCTTTCCCGGATTGTCTGGTGCGGGTGCCCTTCCTCATCAAGCCGCCGAAAACTATTCCTGTGGATCCCGGGGTTTCTGATGCATTGACAGAACTTACTGACCTTTATGCTACCGTTATGGACATGGCCGGAGTGACCCCGGGACACACTCAATACGGAAAGAGCCTGGTCCCGGTCCTTTCCGACCGGACATTGCCGCATAAAGCCTATGTCTTCGCGGAAGGGGGACGGACGGCAGATGAACTCCACTGCGATGAATGGCATGACCAGGGAGAAAACGGCCCCTCGCCGAACCAGCCCTACTGGCCGAAGCAGATGGCACAGAAAGATCCGGAAGCTCATGAAAAAGGCACCATGATCTTCGACGGACGTTATAAATATATAAAGCGTCTGTCCGGACGGGATGAATTTTATGATCTGGAAACAGATCCGATAGAATGCCGTAATCTGTTTCAGGATCTTGCCCCTGACGATCCTGTCCTCACACGTCTTAAACTTAAGATGCTGGACTGGTATCAAAGTACCTGCGATACCGTTCCCTATACCTTTGACAGCCGTTATTCCGAGGATCAGTACTGGAACATCTTCAAAAACTTTCTTCCTGCGGATAAAGAAGCTCCCATGAGAGCCTATATACGGGCAAACTGGCCGGCGGTGCTTCAGGCCATGGCTTATGCCAGGGAACTTATGAGCGGGGATGATAGTGAAAATCCTGCCTGATGAACAGATGAGGCAGTAGCTCTTTTTTCATTTTTATGCTATACTGTAGAAAAGATATATAACAGGAGGTTATCTATGGCAAATCCCAATGTAAATGAACAGGGTTACATCTATGGCAAGTTCCAGACCGGACCCAAGACCTGGACCATCATGTCCCGTACATCGCCCCAGTTCGTGTATCTTCTGATCGGCGATGAAAAGGCTGCCCTGATCGACACCTTCTATGGTTACGGCGATCTTCGGCAGCTGGTGGAGACTATCACTGACAAGCCCGTCATGGTCATCAACACCCACGGTCACTACGATCATACCGGCGGCAACTCCTTCTGGCCGGAAGCTTATATGTCCGAATATGCCACCAAGGAGGCCAAACGGGCCTTCGGCGAAGAGCTTCAGAAGATCGCTGAATCCCACGCTTATCCTGATTATGAGTGCAAAGTCTTGAATGACGGCGATGTCATTGAACTCGGCAATCATACCCTGGAGATCATCAAGATCGGTGCCCACAGCCCCGGTTCCATCGCGATCCTGGACAAGACCGAGCGCATCCTTTATACCGGCGATGAACTGGAAGCCGGCCAGGTGCTTTTAGGCAAAGCCGCTGTGGCTACTCATCTGGAGACTATGCTGAAATTAAAAGCCCGGGAAGATGAGTTTGATTACATCAATTCCGCTCATAACGGCACTCACCTGACCAAGGATTATCTGTACGATTTCATCGAACTGGATCAGCGCTTCATCGCAGGCACCGCAACAAAGCTGGAATCTGCAGCAGGCTTTGGCTGGGCAGATGGCTCGGCCGGCTTCGGAGGCGGCGGTGACCGCTATAATTACGGACGTGCCCACTTTGTGGTACACTGACAGGCTTAAAAAACCTCCCGGTTTTCCGGGAGGTTTTTTAAGGCCATTTTTTTATTGAAGTATACATTTATGCTTCCTGATCATAAAAGGACAGTATACATTGCTGCATACTTCCCAGCGATAGCTGCCATCGGGAAGTTCGCCATAAAAAGCTGCCAGATCTATATTCCCATGATATGTCTGGCCTGGGAACAGCTGAAAATCACTTTCTCCGTAAAGGCCTTGTGGGGAAAATGGCACAGTATACCACTTTCCTTCATCCAGGACTTGTATAGAATAGAACACATCTGCCTGCTATTCCGGATCATCTTTTTTATCATCATCTGACGGTCTATGATATGTTATTTCAGCTTCTGTAATAGTATCACTATCCTCTTTAACAGAAGCCTCCAGAGAATAATCATATCGTTTCTCTTCTTCTTCGCTGATTTCCGTCATATAGGCCACATTCCACCTTTTATCCTGCTTAAGAAGATAGTAGAAACAGGGTGTATGGATTGTTCTTTTCTGTGCTTCTCCATACTCTTTCAACTCATATTCTTTCATCAATTCAGCGATATTCGTACCATGGTCGTAAAATTTTCAACAAGATAGGTATGCGTTGTTTCTCCGTCAAACAGGTAAAGATTAACAGACGCCTCTTTGCCCGTCATAGAGAAAAAGGGATTCACGGATCGCCTTTTTCCTTCGGAGCACGAAATGGAAAACAATAAATCAAATACCATGAGGACAATCATGGGATATTTATAATTATTCATCTCGCTTCTCCTTAATTAAGATTATTCACTACATCAAATATTTTCAATCCATTCTAATTGTTCTGTTACTCAGGACATCGCTTCTTTTGGTATGTTTCCTAAATCCCATGTCAGGTATTAAGGATCTATGCTATAGATCATTCCGGCTTCAAACTCTATCGTCAGCTGATCGATGTCGTACATTGACCCTAAAACACAGAAAGGGCCCCGGCATTCGGCCGGGGGCCTTTCATTTATGATGCACTTCACTGCTGCAGATTTTCGATCACATCCAGCTGATCTTTTAATCCTTCCACCGTTTCTTTTCCTCCGATGACCACGGTGACCGCATCCTTAAGGACCTTATCCAGCTCATCGGCATAGGTAAGCAAGGCATTCTTATCCGTGTGCAGGATCTCGCGATATTCTTTTTCCCGGTCCTCTTTGGCCACTCCCCGGAAATAAAGGGCCGCGGCGCTCTGCCCGGCTGTCCGGGGGGTCATCAGCGGATCCATATTTGAAATAGTACTGATGATATATTTGTCCACCGTCTCATCTGAGGAAACAAAAGCTCTCAGCTGATCGCCCAGGTCCATAAAAGCTTCCAGACTCGCTTTGGCGCTGGGATCCCGGTAACTGTAGATCCCCACGGTTCCCTCATTATCTGCGGAGAAACCGGTGCCGTAAGCGCCGCCCTTTACACGGATGGTATTCCAGAGATAGCCGAAGGATAACAGCTGGGCTGCCACTTCCGCCGTACCGGTGCAGGCTTTTTCAGCATCTTCAGCAAGACCGCCCTTCACGGCAAAGCCCACTTCTGCCGGGATCACGATGCCCAGGGACTGTTTTTTCTGAAGGTGTCTTTCCGCAGCGCCTCCCATTTTTCCGTCCGGAAGCACCCGTACCACTTCCCGGATCAGGTCTTCATCATATTCACCGGTAAGGGACAAGGTCAGCCGGTCTCTGGCAAATAAAGTGTTCCGGCAATGCATCAGCTTACCCAACAGTTCATCGCCCTTCTCTTCATATTCAGCATCCAGTTTCTGTAAGAACCGTAAGAAAGTGAGGCCGGAAAAAGCATCCTGTATGGCATTGGCCATTTTAAAGCAGGACAGCGCCTTGCGGATGGCAAACCGGTTGCCGCCGGCGATCACGGCCTGTTCCAGAGCGAACTTCATCTGCTTGATGATATTGCGGATATAGTTCTTATCTGTGGCCTGGGTCCGGTTGATGACTTCATCCAGGATCCGCACAGCTTCCTGCTTCTTATCTTTCAGGAAGGACATCCTGACCGCCAGGAATTCCTGAGACACTAAAGGTTTATCCTTTATGGCAAAAGCACCTGCTTCAGACCCAAAGACACCTAAGTTCGTCTCGATCTCTGTCTGAAGTTCCAGTACCCCATAGTTTTCCGTAGGAAGCTGGGTCAGCAGGGAAGAGAACAAGGAGATCTCCGGCAGGACTTTCTGTGACTGGTCAGCGAGCGAGAAGAACAGGTCCAGATAGGTGATCCCATCCGTATCCTGATCGTGGTACAG
>CACZSO010000278.1 GCA_902783795.1 uncultured Eubacteriales bacterium | reverse complement strand
ATCCGCCCCTGATCCGGAGATTCAAAGGTAAGGACCCCGCCCTCATCTGCCTTGACAGCCCATGTGGCATCCGGCAGTTTAATCGATACGCTCTTATCGGCGGAAGTATAGGTACTGTCCGGGTTTACCGGTGTTATGGTCGGGGTGGGTGTGGGAGTTACCGCTTTCGTAGGTTCCGGTGTCGGGCTTTCGACGACTACTACCTGATCCTCCGGATCATCCGGTCCAAACCCGCATCCGGACAGCATGGCGGCGGCAAGCAGACTGATTCCCAGGATCATCCTTCTTTTATTGCTCATAAGATTCCTCCTATTCATAAGATTCCTCCTTGCTATCCAAAAAATCGTACATGACATATTTTACAATTTTATTAAGACTATGTCAATCCATAACCACCAAAAAACCACTTAATGCCCCATAAATAATTTATGTAAACCTTTTTATGTATAGTAAATGACAAATATATTTGTCGTTTACTATAAAACTATGAAGCAGCAGCCTCGCTGTTTGATTCAAACTGGCTGTTATAAAGCTCGGCGTAAAATCCGCCTTTCGAGAGCAGATCTTCATGATTTCCCTGTTCGACAATATCTCCGTCCTTCATTACCAGGATAAGATCGGCATCACGGATCGTAGAAAGGCGGTGAGCGATGACAAAACTGGTCCTGCCTGCCATCAGATTGTCCATGGCCTTCTGGATGCGGACTTCCGTACGTGTATCTACAGAAGAAGTAGCTTCATCCAGGATCAGGATCCTGTTATTTGCAAGGATCGCACGTGCAATGGTCAGAAGCTGCTTCTGCCCCTGGGATACGTTGCTGGTTTCTTCGTCCAGCACCATCTGATAGCCTCCCGGCTGCTGCATGATAAAGTTGTGGATATGAGCCGCCTTTGCGGCCGCGATCACTTCCTCATCCGACGCATCAAGCCTGCCGTAGCGGATATTCTCCATGATCGTTCCGGAAAACAGCCAGGTGTCCTGCAGTACCATGCCAAACAGTTCGCGCAGTTCACTTCGGTTAAAATCTCTTACATCATGGCCATCTACCCTGATCGAACCATCATTCACATCATAAAAGCGCATCAAAAGCTTTACCATGGTAGTCTTGCCTGCTCCAGTCGGACCGACAATGGCAATTTTCTGCTCGTCCTTCACCTTTGCGGAAAAATCGTGGATTACGATCTTATCCGGATCATAACCGAACCTGACATGTGAAAATTCCACATTTCCCGCCAGATTCTCTATAGACACGGGCTCCCTGACACTCTGATCCTCTTCTTCCTCTTCCAGAAATTCAAACACCCGTTCGGAAGCCGCTGCCGACGACTGCAGAAGATTGGTCACCTGGGCGATCTGCTGCACCGGCTGGGTAAAACTCCGGATATACTGGAAAAACGACTGGATATCGCCGACCTGTATGGATCCGCGGATCACAAAAATACCTCCCAGAAGTGCCACCATGACATAGCCTATGTTTCCTACGAATCCCATGATGGGCATCATCATTCCCGAAAAGAACTGGGACTTCCAGGCAGATTCATAGAGTTTTTCATTATCCGCTTCAAATTCCTCCAGGACTTTTTCTTCCCGGTTAAAGGCCTTTACTACAAGATGGCCTCCGAAATTTTCCTCGATCTGGCCGTTGACGCTGCCCAGATACTTCTGCTGGGCAGCAAAATACTTCTGGGAATGCTTCATCACATTTGTCACAATGATCATGGAGACCGGCAGTACCAGCACACCCACCAGCGTCATCCAGACATTAATGGAGAGCATCATGATCAGCACTCCGATCATGGATGTTACAGATGTGACAAGCTGGGTCACACTCTGGTTCAGACTCATCTGAAGGGTATCCACATCGTTGGTTACTCTGGAGAGAATCTCTCCGGTCGTACGGCTTTCAAAGTATTTCATGGGAAGCCGGGTGATCTTTTTTGAGATATCACTTCTCAGACTGCGGGTCACATCGTTGGATATTCCCGTCATGATAAATCCCTGGACCAGAGCAAGAAGGGAACTGATGGCATACAGAAGCATCACATTCAGAAGGATCCGGACGATCTTCTCAAAATTGATGGCTCCCGTGCCGTTGATCTTGGCTACCAGCCCGTTAAACAATTCTGTGGTCGCCCCGCCGAGAATCTTTGGTCCTACGATCGTAAAGACGGTCCCCGCCATGGCGAAAATGATCATCAGGATAAACCGGACCTGATAGCGTTTCATGTAATGAAGCAGCTTTTTCATCGCACCGCGAAAATCTTTTGCCTTCTCCACCGGACGCATCCCCGGCCCGCCCATACGGCGTCTGTTGTTATTGTTTTCGCTCATGCAAGTTCCTCCTCTGAAAGCTGGGACATGGCTATCTGCCTGTATACTTCACAGGATTCCATCAGCTGCCTGTGGGTTCCGCATCCGGCGAGACGTCCGTCATCAAGAACAAGGATCCGGTCCGCCTGCAGAATGGTACTGATTCTCTGCGCCACGATGATCGTGGCTGCGTCTTTAGTATATTCCTTCAGGGCTTTTCGAAGATTCCTGTCCGTTTTGTAATCCAGGGCGGAAAAGCTGTCATCGAAAATATAGATCTCAGGATTTTTGGCTATAGCTCTCGCGATGGAGAGTCTCTGCTTTTGTCCTCCGGAAACATTAGAGCCTCCCTGAGAGATCGGTGATTCATAGCCCGCAGACTTTTCCACGATAAATTCGGAAGCCTGTGCGACCTCGGCGGCAGATCTCATCCTCTCTTCGGAGAGCGTTTCGTCCGAATACGAGATATTGGATGCGATGGTCCCTGAAAAGAGGATTCCCTTCTGAGGAACATATCCGATCCTTTCCCTCAGATCCTTCAGGGACATGTCCCGGACATCTATCCCATCCACACGGACTGCACCTTCCGTCACATCATAGAACCTGGGGATCAGATTTACCAGAGTGCTTTTGCCGCTTCCGGTACTGCCGATCACGGCCACCGTTTCCCCGGGCGAAGCCGTAAAGCTTATGTCTGTCAGTACATTTTCGCCTGCTTCCGGGTAGGCGAAGGAGACATGATCAAATTCCACATATCCTTTTTTGCCGTCATCCGGACGGACAGGTTCTTCCGGATCCAGAATAGAAGCAGTGCTCTGCAGCACTTCCCGGATACGGCCCGCAGCCACATTTGCCCGGGGCAGCATAATGGACATGGCCGTGATCATAAGAAACGCCATGATGACCTGCATCGCATACTGAATAAAAGCCATCATATTACCGACCTGCATGGTTCCCGCGTCAACACCCAGTGCCCCGTTATACATGATCAGTACGGTCACGCCGTTCATGATCAGCATCATTACCGGCATCATAAACGTCATACAGCGGTTTACAAAAAGATTTGTCCTGGTCAAAGTGATATTGGCATCTTCAAACCGGTCTTCCTCATACTTTTCACGGCTGAAAGCCCGGATCACGGGAATTCCGTTTAATATTTCGCGGGTTACCAGATTCAGCCGGTCGATCAGTGTCTGCAGCTTTACAAACCGGGGCATGGCGATCAGAAAAAGCATTCCGATCACAACAAGGATCAGCAGGATCGCAAGACCAAGGATCCAGGTCATGGAAGAATTGGTCCTTAGAACCCTGACAAGGCCGCCTATGCCGATGATCGGCGCATACAGAACGATCCGGAACATCATGACCATCATGATCTGTACCTGCTGAACATCATTTGTGCAGCGGGTAATGAGAGATGCGGTGGAAAACTTATGATACTCACGACTGGAAAAGCCGATAACCTTCTGATATACACTGCTTCTCAGGTCGTGTCCAAGGCCCGCCGCCACCCTGGAAGAAAAAAAGGTGACCAGAACTGCTGCCGCCATAACAAGCAGGGCCATCAGGATCATTTTAAGACCTGCTGTCAGAATATATCTCATCTGCATGGCACCGACATCCAGGCCTGCTTCCTGATACTCCTGATAAACATAGGTGATCGCTGCCTGGCTGAGAATAGATTCCGGCATTTCTTTCAGCAGCTCATCCATCCGGGACAGCATGGGAAGGAGCATGGCCTTCGGCATCTTTTTCAGCGCATCCATACTGATATTCATCTGGCCGCTGCCCGGCCATGCCGCTTTTGCGGCCCCATCTGCAGACTCGCCTGAATCACCCGCGCTGCCTGCTGCAGACATCAGAAGGCTTCCTTCACCTCCGTTTTTCACTCCGGTAACAAAGAGCATGGGCTTTTGAAGAAGCGTTTCCAGTTCCTGCCGTTCTTCTGCAGAAATGCCGCTTTTCAGGCTATACCGGTCTTCCTCTTCCTCGT
>CACZSO010000277.1 GCA_902783795.1 uncultured Eubacteriales bacterium | reverse complement strand
TTTCCAGGCTTTCCGGCAGCCGGACACTTGTCAGATCATTACAGTATTCAAAGGCTCTTGCCCAGATCTTTGTCACTCCTTCAGGGATTGTCACGTTTCCGCCGGGGCCTTTATATTTTAGCAGCACGCCGTCTTTGATGCTGAAATCGGCTATGTCTTCCATTTTCGTTTCTCCACCGGGTCATTATCAACTTTACCGAAATCAAATTCCGATTAGCTTTCCATCCATATTTCATTCTATCATCTTGCGGGCATATTTTGCCGTGATCGATGGCGGATCCACTTGATATTTCATTCTTTCATCAGGCAAGATATATCATACAAACTGCTTCTGGAGAAAGTGATCGGCAAATGGTCTGTAAAGAAATAATTTGAGAAAATAATCTGCATGGAGAGATGAGGGATAAAGCGGATTTTCACATTATGAATATTCCGGCTTTACCGGGCATCAGCGTGACAGCTCAAAAGTATATCAAACAGACCGCGTCTGTGATTTCACGAGATATTGCGGGAGGTTCCCATTCATTTTCCGGAATAAACCGGCGGTCGGGAGAATTATGGAATTGTTTTCCTGATCCGGAAATAAAAAACAAGGCACCATATAGTTGGCCGGCTATTCTTCCTCTGAACTAAGACGGCATATAAGCGCCGTCTGCAGGACTCGAACCCGCGTCTGCTAGATTGGATCCCGGGTATGCTGTTGGTGCCTTTAACTACATTATATCATTGTCAGGGAAAAACACAGATTCACAGGTTAATCCTGATCTTTTTCAAGAAAGATAAAAACCCTCTGATAAAAATCTTCCGATTCTTCTTCATAAGCCGCATGCCCCAACCCTTTATACATGTAAAGTTCACTTCCAGGGATCATATACTGCAGATCATAGGATGCCTGCGCTCCCACGATTTTGTCTTCCCCGCCGCCTATGATCAGAGTCCGGCACCGGATTTTTGGAAGATCAGAGGATGCATCAAACTTGAGAATTGCGTTCGCGTTTGTAATAAATCTACCGTAATCGGAAGGTTTTCCCAGTAAACCGAGAAACGGATAAAAGCGGCGGTATTTCTTCAGATATTTTTCTGAATAACTCTTCTCCGCTGTGCTGATCATCAGCTTCTTATGCAGTCCTCTTTCAGCATAAGCGATCCATTGATCAAGACAAGCACGGATCCTCTGATTGGCCTCAGGCGCCGAAAAGGCGATGACCAGTTTTTCAACAAGTTCCGGATGGTCTGCAGCCAGATACTGGGCGATCATGCCTCCTTGAGACACTCCCAAAATACAGGCTTTCCCCATACCGAGCTTCGTCATGGCTTTTGCCTGATCCTCAGCCATTTCCCTGATCGAATATTCTTCAGGAAGATGAGCCTTCCGGCTGAACATATACACTGTATATTTTTTGAAAAAGCGTTTATATGGTTTAGCCAGTAAAACCGCCTTTCCGCGCACAGTTGTCAGTCCGTCCGACAATCCGGGGATCAGGATCAATGCTTTGCTTCCGTTCCCGAAAGAGACATAACTCATTTTCGAATCATCGATCGCAACACTCGCGTTTGCAGCATTCCAGAGCATAAATTTTTTATCCTCTTATTTCCGGCTTTACTGGCTCATTTCGATTTCACAGCGGTGACTGTTGCCATACTTCTGCGATACGGAATCCTCATGGATCACATCTTCCCGATATCCTCGAAGGGGCATCCGTTCTGTTTGGCGTAACGTTCGGCTTCGCTTCCCTTTCTGCCGCGGATCAGGATACCCTCCGCTGTGCCCATCTTTTCAATTGAGCCAACGATCGATTTTACCGAAGACGCCGTCGTAAGGCCGCCGGTGTCCTGCTGCCGTTTGCCGCTGCGGCTCGTACGGATCCCGATAAAAACATAATCGCCCATACAGGTTACGCTTGGCGGAATGGTGATGCTTTGCAGATTCCGGCAATTCTCGAATGCACGCCCACTGATTTCCTCAACACTGTCAGGAATGATCACCTCTGTCAGATGCTCATTGTTGGAAAATGCGTACATGCCGATTTTTTTGACTCCGTCGGGGATCGTGTACTTTCCATCTTCTTTCAATGCCGAATACCGGATCAGTTCGGAGCGGTCCCTGCTGAAAACAACCCCATCAATGGTCAAATAACCGGAGCCGCTTACTTCCTCCAGCCGATCAAGGGTGGAATAGTCAGGGAGATAACCCGGCTTTGACTCATAGTTATTGATTCTGACACGCTTCAGCATCCCGCAGCCGTCAAACGCCTTGAAGCCGACTTCCGTTACGCTGTCCGGTACTTCGACACAGCTCAGATGCGTACAGTTCAAGAATGCGCACGCGCCGATGCTCCTGACACCTGCAGGGAGCCTTACT
>CACZSO010000276.1 GCA_902783795.1 uncultured Eubacteriales bacterium | reverse complement strand
ATGACCCAGGGGAGTGAGACGCAGATCAGCGTTATCCTGCCGTAACAGCAGCCGGTATTCTGCCCAGGAGGTCATCATACGGTAGGGCTCTGTATTTTCCTTTGTCACCAGATCATCGATCAAAACGCCGATGTATCCCTGGGACCGGTCTATGACGATCTCTTCCAGGCCCTTAATGTGCCGTGATGCATTGATGCCTGCAATGAGCCCCTGGGCCGCTGCCTCTTCATATCCGGAAGAACCATTGAACTGGCCGGCGGCGTACAGACCGCTGATCTTCTTGAATTCCAGGGTGAGCTTCAGCTGCTGGGCATCGATGCAGTCATACTCGATCGCGTAGGCATTCCGCACGATCTTCGCGTTTTCCAGGCCCGGCACTGTCCGGTACATGGCCACCTGCACATCTTCCGGCAGGGAAGAGGACATGCCGTCCACATACATTTCGTGGGTGTACAGTCCTTCAGGTTCGATAAAGACCTGGTGCCGGTCCTTGTCAGCAAACCGCACCACCTTATCCTCGATGGACGGGCAGTAACGGGGCCCGGTGCCCTGGATATTACCGGAAAACAGGGGGGACCGGTCAATGTTCTCCCGGATGATCCGGTGTGTCTCTTCATTTGTGTAAGTCAGCCAGCAGCTCACCTGTTCCCGGTCCATTAAAGCCGGATCTGTCTCAAAGGAAAAAGGTACCGGTTTAATATCGCCCTTCTGTTCTGTCATCTTCGAATAATCGATGGTGGACCCGTCCATCCGGGCCGGTGTCCCGGTCTTATAACGCCTGAGCTCGATCCCGCAGTCTAAAAGGCTCTGTGACAGGTAATTTGCGGCTTTTAAGCCATTCGGACCGGTATATTCGGATACTTCACCGTAGATGCAGCGGGCTTTTAAATATACACCGGTCGTCAGGACCACCGCCCCGGCCAGATATTCTGCACCGGATAAGGTCTTTACACCTTTGACCACGCCGTTCTCCACTATAAGTTCTGAAACTTCTGCCTGCCGGATAGTAAGCCGCTCCTGGTTTTCCAGCGTCTTCCGCATTTCCCGGGTGTACCACTGCTTATCCGCCTGGGCACGCAGGGAATGAACGGCCGGTCCCTTTGAAACATTCAGCATTTTTGACTGGATGTAGGTTTTATCGATGTTTTTGCCCATCTCGCCGCCCAGAGCATCCACCTCTCTTACCAGGTGTCCTTTGGAGCTGCCGCCGATGTTCGGGTTGCAGGGCATTAAGGCGATGGAGTCTACGGATACCGTAAACATGATCACTGTAAGACCCAGGCGCGCTGCCGCCAATGCGGCTTCTACCCCGGCATGGCCCGCGCCTACTACGATCACATCATACTTTTCTGTTATCTGAAGCATGGTCTTTTTCCTTCATCAAAAGCTTTTTAAGCAACTGCTGTCCAAAAAGCCGGACTTATTTTCCCATACAGAATTTTTCAAAAACCCTGTCGATCACATCGTCGCCTACATCTTCTCCCAGGATCCGTCCCAGGGCCGCGTAAGCATTCATTAGATCGATAGCCAGAAACTCTTCTGACTGTTCTTCTTCGATTCCTTCAAACACATAGGAAAGTGCCTGATCTGCTTCCATAAGACAGGCTTTCTGCCGCTCATTGGTGATGACCACCTCATCATTGGCGGTGATCTCACTGTTTTCAAACATCGTAAGGATCAGGTTTTCCAACGCTTCCAATCCTTCTCCGGTCAAAGCTGAGAAAGAAAGCTCGCGGATCCCTTCCTGAGGCGACTCTAATAAAGGTTTTTCCTGGATTCCCGGAAGGTCCGTCTTATTCTTAAGCAAGATCACCTGGTGTCCCTGTAAGGAATCCAGGATCTCTTTATCTTCTTCATGGAGACCTTCCATGGCATCCACCAGATAGAGGATCAGGTCCGCGTCATAGAGGGCCTCTTTGGCTTTTTCCACGCCGATCTTTTCCACGATATCCTCGGTTTCCCTGATGCCGGCAGTATCCATTAAGATCAGCGACACCGGGCCTATCTGGATATTTTCCTCCAGCACATCCCGGGTGGTGCCGGGCACCTGGGTCACGATGGCCTTTTCATACCCTGACAGCAGGTTCAGCAAAGAGGATTTTCCTGCATTCGGCCGCCCCGCGATCACGGTCTTAATACCTTCTTTCAGCATACTTCCGTAATCAGAACGCCTGATCAGCTTCTCTGTTTCCTCTTTTACAGGGACTAGCTTTTCCCGAAGCTCTTCTCCGTAACCCGTTAAGTCATAGTGTTCCGGATCATCCAGGGCAGCTTCGATATAGGACATTTCATCCAGCAGTTTTTCCCGGATATCTCTAATCTTTTCTGCCACAGCCCCTTTTAACTGCATGGCACCGGCTTTCAGCGCATACTGGTTTTTCGCGTCGATCACATCAATAACTGCTTCCGCTTTCGTAAGATCGATCTTCCCGTTTAAAAAAGCCCGTTTCGTAAATTCTCCCGGCTCTGCCAGCACAGCCCCGTTTTTTATCAGGATCTCCAGGACCTTCCGGGCCACCAGGATGCCCCCGTGACAGTTGATCTCGGCAATATCTTCCCCGGTATAGGTAAACGGCGCCCTCATGACAGAGACCAGCACTTCATCGATCACCGTTTCTCCATCATAAATAAAGCCATAATGGATGGTATGGCTTTTGGCTTTAGACAGCCGCTTTTTCCCTTTTCCCTTATAAACTTTTTCTGCTATCCTCATGGCTTCCGGTCCGGACATCCGGACGATGATGATGCCGGAAGGGGTCAGGCCTGTGGATATGGCCGCAATGGTACTTTCCATAAAAACCTCTGGTATCTTAAAAAAGGGAAGCCGTGAGGCTTCCCCTTCTTTTGGTTATCTTTCCTCGCCGTTTCTGTTTCTTCTGTAGAAAACCACCACGTGGCGATAAGGCTCTTCGCCTTCGGATTTAGTCATAACAAAGTTATCCTGCTGCAGTGTGGAATGAATGATCCGGCGCTCATAAGGATTCATCGGCTCTAAGGAAACCGACCTTCTGGTCCTCTTTACCTTATAGGCAATGTTCTTAGCCAGAGATTCCAGTGTCTCTTTCCTTCTATCCCGGTAATTTTCCGTATCCAGCTTAATGCGGATATAGTGTTCGCCGGAGCGGTTGACCACGAGGCTAGTCAGGTACTGAAGAGAATCCAGGGTCTGGCCGCGCTTGCCTATCAGGACACCCATTTCCTCGCCGGAAAGATTAATATCCAGAGAGTTTTCTTCCTCATCATACTGATAATCGATCTGGACGTTCATACCCATTTTTTCGAAGATATCAGCTAAAAAAGCCTTACCTTCTTCAAAATGCCGGGCATCATTAGCGGTAGTCTTGATCTTTTCTTCTTTCTTTACCGGCTCTTCCTTCTTTTCGGAAACCTTTGTTTCTTCCGGTTTTTTCACAGCTTCCGGTTTCTTTGCCGGTGCTGTTTCTTTTTTCTGTTCCCGGGTCTCGGTCTTCACAGGAGCTTTAACTTCTTCTGCTTTAACTTCCACCTTTTTCTCTTCTTCAGGCTCGTTCTCTTCCAGTGTTTTATCCCAGGCAGTGATCTCTGCCTCTTTCTTTCCGATCAGCCCCAAAAATCCTTTGGAACCTTCACTGATCACTGTATATCCGAGTCTCTCGCTGGGGATGCCCAGTCCCACGGCAGCGGCTGTTAATGCTTCATCTACCGTACTGCCTGTAAAAGTCTTTTTTTCCAACATATTTCTCCTTAATTTTTCTTACCGGATTTCAGTTCTTTCTGCCGCTCTTCATATGCCTGGACCATTCCGGCTTTCTCAGCCAGACTGCCTTTTTTCGCGGTAGATCTGGATGCATAATATTCTGTAGATTCCTGTGTTCTTAAGGCAACGCTCTTCTTATACTCTTCTTCGCGTTTCTTCTCTTCCTCAATGGAACGGACCGTGCTGGTCACATTGGCGACCTTAATGGGCTCCTGGCCCCGTCTTACACGCTTGATGTTAGCTTTTTCCACATTTTTCTGCACCATCTCGTTAATGTCGACACGGTCAATGTAATGGTTGACGAACAGCTGTACTAAGACCTGCAGGCCGGAAGATGCCACCCAGTAAAGACCGATACCGGCGGAGAACATGAAACAGAATACCACCGACATGATGGGGAAGATAATGTTCATGGAGCTGCTCATGGAACCCATGGCCCCGGCTGCTGTATCATTGTTATTATTCTGCTGCGGCATGGGCATCAGTTTCGTGGAAAGCCACTGAAGGACACCAGCCAGGATCGGGATAAAAATGGCCGGCCAGAGCTGCTGCGTAGGTGTCATGGTAAGGTCGATGCCTAAGAAGTTATTGACACGGTCGATATTCGATGCAACGGCATTATATGCGCCTTCCAGCGAAGCTCTGTTGGCTGAGAAAATGTTAAAGAACTGTTCCCACTTATCATGCGTGAAATTATACATCATATCGATGACATAATTACCCGCATCACTTCCTGCGAATTTTTCTGCTGCTTTTGCAACAGAACTGGTCTGTGCCAGGGATATCAGGTCTGAATTCGTGGCCCAGCCTTCGATTTTCATTAAAACATTGGCGATACCCTGATAATAATCACGCAGGCGGCCGATATAACCGGGCATGTGATAAATAACCTGATATAAAGCAAATAAAACAGGCATCTGGATCAACATCTGGAGACAGCCGCCCGTGGGGCTGGTACCATATTTTGCATACACCTGTTTCTGTTCGGCATTCATGGCCATCATGCCTGCCGAATCCTTTTTATCTGCGTATTTTCTCTGAATAGCCTGCAGTTCCGGCTGCATGATGGTATTCAGTTTTGAGAACTTCTGCTGACGGATGGTCAGCGGAATCATTAAGGCTTTCATGACCATCGTAAATAAAATGATGGCCAGACCGATGTTCGGGATACCTATCGCATTGATCGCCTCAAAGATCACGTTCATCAATTTTCCGAGAACCCAGGCAATGGGTCCTATCAGAAACCAGGTACTTTGGGTTGCTACAACTAAATGCAATTTGCTCCTCCTTTATTCAAGGTACAGGGTCATAACCCCCGTTTCTGTTAAAAGGATTACAGCGGATCAGCCGTTTGGCGGCGAGCCACCCTCCTTTTAATGCTCCGTATTTTTCTATAGCTTCATAAGCATATTGAGAGCAGGTGGGGGTAAATATACAGTGGGTACGTACTTTAAGCTTAGACAGATGTTTCTGATAGAAACGGATCGCTTTCAATAAAACAGTTTTCATATGCGTACTCCACTTCAGTTCTTCAATCCTTGATCAAAAGTCCGTGATGTTTCAATAATTTAAGGAGTGAATCACGGATACCGGTAAATCCCTGTTCCTTTGCAAGATTTCTTGCTATGATGATGATGTCTTTATCTTTTCGAATGTCATCTTTGTTAAGACGGTAAGCTTCCCGGATCAGTCTTATGATCCTGTGGCGCACCACAGAATTTCCTATCTTTTTGCTGCAGACTATCCCTATTTTTCCGGTGCCGTCCGCCTTATACATGACCAGATTTTTGTCAGCTGCCGAGTCATGGCAGTCATATACGCGTTTGAATTCCCCCTGGTTTTTCAGAGAATCTATATTCCTCATACATAATCTCCTTAAAAAGAATAGGGGACAGATGTGGTTTTTACTTTTTAAGCATACGAAAATCGAGTAGGTTTCCCTACCCGATCACTTTATCCCGGGATCCGGCACTAAAGCATCCGGACCTGTCATTGAACGGTCAGAACCTTTCTTCCCTTAGCTCTTCTGGCAGATAAAACCTTTCTTCCGCCGGCGCTGGCCATTCTCGCACGGAATCCGTGGACTTTGGCATGGGATCTTTTCTTAGGCTGAAATGTCATTTTCATAATCTTTTACTTTAACCTCCTGTTTGTTTATCGAACTAATACCATTCGAAAACAAAGACATCGGGAAAAATTATATTAAAAAATCCCTGCAAAGTCAAGCTTTTTAAGCATAAAAGGGGTTTTCAGTACTTATTAACAGATTTATTAACATGAATCTCTTATTTTTCCACTGTGAGATAAAAAATACATAGATTTTCAACATTTTGTTTATAACCTGTTGAAAACGCGTTGATTTTTTATCTCGTTTTTATCTTTAAAGCCTTATTTTTACTATATTTCTACATTTTCAACACGACCATGTGTTCTACCTGTATTTTGTGCATTTTTTTCGTCATTTTCCACCGTTTCTTGTGATTTTTACTAATTATTAACATTAATAACAAAATAAGTTATCAACTTTTCCACACACTTTTCCACCATTTTTCTCTTTACTTTTATCATAATTTAATATATAATAACTGCTAAGGTTAGACTGTTGTCATGAGGATGCGAGCATCCTCTTCTTTTTCGTAAAAGGCCCTTTTTTATACATTATCATTCAATCAGGTAGATCCGCTATGTTAGATAAGATCAGAGAAAACTGGGAAAAAATAAAAGAAACCATCAGGGACGATTATGATCTTACGGTCGTTTCCTATAATACATGGATCCGTCCGCTGGAGATCTACAGCATCACTGATAATACTGTCAGGGTCGTATTTTCAGATTCCAGCGACTCTTTCCCTGTCACCCATATTACCAGGAAGTATACCCTGCCTTT
>CACZSO010000275.1 GCA_902783795.1 uncultured Eubacteriales bacterium | reverse complement strand
TCGGAAATGACGTCTGGATCGGCGGCAATGTGACCATATTACCCGGTATTACCATCGGGAACAATGTGATCGTCGCTGCCGGCGCTGTGGTGACGCATGACGTCCCGGACAACTGTATTGTCGCAGGCGTACCGGCCAGGAAGATCAAGGATATCGAAGATGATACTGCCGACGGGGACTTATCATAAAAAGCTGAGAAAAAAAGTGTGATCCGTAATAAATGCGGGCCGCGCCTTCCGGCGCGGCCCTGTTCATTATCCGGCCTGCTGCGTGTTTGCCGCAGCAGCAGCCTGGATGTTCTCCTTGATTTTTCCTCTGACAAAAAAGATATACACAAGAGCCAAACCCAGCGGGATCAGCATGAGGAGGTACATGTGTGAATACGCATCGACCTTTGGTGTGCCTGAAGCCGCCAGCCGGTCCACCACCGCACCGCCGATGACCGGTCCTGCCAGCATGCCGATATCCTGGAACATATAGTTCGTATTTCCGGCGGCGCCGCGCTGGTTACGCCGCACGCTCTGCATGCTGAGGGACTGGCAGAGCGGCTGGCAAAGGCCATAACCAGCAGCCCCGAGTATGCCCGCCAGTATGAATCCCGGCAAGGTCCTGGCGCGGCTTAAAGCCACCAGATTCAGAGCGAAAATGAACAGCGCGGGAATCAGCACTTTATCGAAGCCGAGCTTATCGGACAGTTTTCCGGCCAGGGGACGGAGGGCTAACAGGGCTATGGCATAAGCTGTGAAGTACAGCCCGACCTGGCTCACGCCGATGGCTTCTCCGTAAATGGCTATAAAAGCGCTCCACGTTGCATAGGAAGTGGAAACGATGGTCATGAACAGACCGGGGAGGACTGCCTGTTTCGCCACGATCCGGTCCAAAGTGATCTTAAACGGCTGACGCTCCTCGTTCGGATTTTCGGGGATCCTGATGGCCAGGATGATGGCGGCTATCATGATGGCGCCGCCTATGGCGAAGGTCGGTTTATAACCGAGAGCACCCTGCAGCGACAGACCCATGGTAGGTCCTATGGCCTGGGAAATAGCCTGGCCTACAGAGAAGATGCCTATGCCGCTGCCCATTTTGTCCTCGGGAAGCGAGTTGCTGGCCAGTGCCAGGCAGAGCGGCGCGGCAATGCCGGATCCTATGCCGTGGATCAGTCTAAAGGCAATGACCAGGCCTACCGAATTACTGATGCTGTAGCCGAACATGGCCACCATAAAAAGGATCTCGGCAAAGACCAGCAGCTTTTTCTTGCTGAAGCTGTCCGAGGCAGGGCTGGAAAAAGGCCTGATGGCCAATGCAGTCACGGCAAACATACTGCTGACGAATCCGACCAGCCAGGTCGCCGCTCCAAGCGAGTTGGCATACTTCGGAACCAGCGAATTCATCATGTGCTGTCCCAGGTTCTGGAAGCAGTTGGCGATAAAGACCGCTATGAATGTCGCATTCCATATGGTCTCTTTTTTATTTTTCATACATCCGTCCCTTTCGCTTTTTTAACATTGACAGGTATCATTATAACAGGATTCCGGCCATATTCAAAGGACGAATTCAAAAAAATCTCTTCTGCAGACTTATTCTTCTTCGTATGGTTTTTTTGCCAGCCAGCCGCGGAACAGGCCGCCTTCAAACAGCGAAATGATGACGAAGAAAATGTCCGCAAAGATGATGAAGATGAAGGAAGGGATCAGGATCCGGGTGTACTTTTTCCCGGCAAACAGGCCTTTATTAATGGAGCGGCCCATACGCATGAGGTAAAACAGAACGCCCAGATTAAAGTACAGAAGCAGCAGGGCATTCTCCCCAAAACTGAGCCAGGCGTCTTTGGAGAAGAAGGAACCGGTATTGACTACACTGAGCACCGTATTCAGCACTAATAAGCCAATGTCAACTATAAAGAGGATCCGTGTCACGTTCAGCATCACCCCGCCGCCGATCCCGACACCGCCGCCCCACAAAAGCTCTGCCCGGCTGCAGAAGTTCTCAAAAACCTGCATCAGCGGCTCATTCTGACGGCCTTCGATAAAGCCGTTGTTGGCGATACAGTAAACATGCAGCTGCAGCTCGTTCTGTCTGCAGTACGCTTCCATCTCCTTAAGAAATTTCAGCACATGCGACGGGACACCGTCCACATAAAGCGGAAGACCGAATACCACCGTCTGCACATCGTTTAATTGTTCCAGGATACGGCTGTGATCTGCCGGCGTCCGCAGCTTCTCATTGACCTTCTCTCCTTTGATAAACAGCCGCTGCAGAAAGAGGAAATAAGCGGAGGCGCAGAAGCGTTCCTTGGGACTGCAGTTGATGAACAATGTTTTCATAATGTCCCCTCCAATTCCGTAAGATCCGTAAGAAATACCACTTCAGACCGTGAAAAACCGTCATTTACGGCGTTGCGTCCTGCCAGCGTCCGGAAGGTTTCTTTTTCCTGTTCGGTGATATCGCCGTAGACGATCACCTTCCAGAGGTCATGTTTTCCGTATCGCAGGGTGTGATGCATCTGCCGACCGCGGTAAGTGCTGAAGGGGGTAGAGGTTCCGATGGAGCGGTCCAGCACATTTTTGACCGCTGCGCTGTACTCACCGTACAGGTTTTCCGTAATGATCACCAGTTCATCAGCCTGTCCCATGAGCCGGCACACCTGGTGCAGTTTATCCTTCATGGAACATTCCGCCGGATGCCTGGTCCAGCACTGAAAACAGCCCCGGCAAGGTGCATACTTTCCGTCCGCTGCCAGCATAACATCACATCGGGCTGAAATTACATCGTCATATTCCCGGTCCAGATCATGTATGATCATTTTCATGTTTCTTCCTCCTCTGTATCCGCAGTTATCGTGTCATGGCGTTCCTGAGCCTCTTTCATACGCTGCAGGCCTTCCAGTTCACGAAGACAATAGCTGCACCACTCCCGCTGCATTTTCTCGTACATCCGGCCGAATTCGATGGTAAGTTTCCAGTAGACTGCCTTCTCCGGATGATCGACCGCCTGCCGGTACATATCCGCATTGACAGACGCCTGTCTTCCTTCATCGGGAAAGACCGACGCCTCGCTGAATGCCTTGAAAAAGGCAATGTTTTCTTCCACCGGCAGTTCGCCCATAAAGAAGATCTTCATCAGGAACGGATTCCTGATGCCTGCGGGAATATTATCCTCCCGAAGCCACTTAAGCAGTTCGTCGGTCCCGGCAGGGGTGATCGAATAGACATTTTTGTCCGGCTTTCCGGACTGAGGCACATGGGTTTCATTGATCCAGCCGGCTTTTTCCATGGTCTTCAATTCCCGGTAGATCTGGCTGGTCTGCGCTGTCCAGAAATGATCCAGCGAATCCCGGAATACCCTCATGATCTCATAACCGGTCTTATCGCCATTGTTGATCAGGCCAAGGATACCATGTTTCAGCATGAGCCTCCTCCTTTATATTCTACTTGTAGAATATAATAATACCACTTATTGAATATGTCAATAATAAAAAGAACAGCCCGGAAATCAGTGTTTTCCACTGACTTCCGGGCTGTTCTTCCCGGGTAAAAATAAGTGTATGCGGCTTTGTTTCAAATATTACGGTTGGTTCACAATCCCTAAAAACAAAGGATTTCCAGAAACGTTGGTGATCATAAAGATGAACGGACGGTCCAGAATAAAATCCATCTCATCATCGATCGGAGCGGCACTTGTGGCACCGTTTAAAAACTTCACATAGGAGACTGCTTCACAGCCTTTTTCATTAATGGTGACGCGGACATTGTTCGTCGCTTCCTCCAGAGCAATACCTGGCAGATCTGTCATGGGGGTGAAATCAGCTCGGTTATCATCAAGAACGTCATGGATCCCCATTTTTTCAAAGCCCGCCTTAAGGTTTATTTCCGAAGAAATATCGAATTTCGGCACGGAAAGATGCACTTTCATAGGTTTACACTGGTCTTTTAGGCTGCCCTCGGAAAGACTTCCGCTGATCAGGCTCTGAAACTCCGGATCATTCAGCAGATCCTCCGGTGTATACCCCTCATCCGGAAGAATGTAATACATGGTCTGGTTGGTCTCAAAATGCTGGCTGACAGCCATAAAGCGGTCTCCCCAGATGCATGTGCTCTGTTTCAGCGTCTGCTTCATAAACGTCACCGGAACATCGGCGGAGCTTTCGTGGAATGTACCTGTGTAATTGTCTGAAGCGCTGAATTTACTGTCCCAGTTGGCCTTGAAATAAACCGTCGATATCAGGGCCAGAACCGTGTCCGGATTTGTGCCGCCGTCTGTGTTGTCCAGCTTTCCTCCCGTATTTTTCGAGATCCACTGACCCATGGCCCTGTTCAAAGCATTGCTGCCCATCTTTCCCCGGTAGGAGGAAGCGTAATAATTCCCGGAAAGAACTTTCATGGTATCTTCATTATAGCGGATATCCTTATCCAGCCAGACCGAGGAAGCCAGCAGCGTCTTCCCTCTCTTATCGTTGACATACAGGTTGTTCCACAACAGGTTCGCCTTGCTCCGCTGCTCTTCCATGCTCCCGGAATCCAGCACGGAAAGCATTTCCTGCCGCGTATTTCCGTCTGTGAGCTCCGCCAGGGCACTCAAAGACAGATACACATTGACCGGGGAGCAGACAATGTTTTTATCTCCGGCCCCGGACAGCATCGCGGGCACGCTTACCTCCAGAAAGTGTTTCATCGAAACATCGTCCGAGGTATACCGGGCTTCTTTGGGATATTCCGCTTCTTCGATGGCATAAGCCCTAAGCGTACCGCGGGACAGGATGAAGCTTAAGAACAGCACCACCGCCGCAGCTGCTGCTGACAGGGTATACAGACGTTGTCTTTTCGTCCGAAAAGGCACCGGTTTTTTGACCGCAGACGTATGCGTTTCCTCGATCACCTCATCACTGATCCGGGTAATTCCGTCAAATATGCTTTCACTTTCACGGCTCATACAAAAATCTCCTCTTTTTCCAGCACAGCTTTCAGCTGCTTCCTTAAGCGGAACATACGCTTGGCCAGGCGGTTTTGGGACATGCCGCTGTCATTCGCTAATGTATTCAGCGCTTCTCCGTCAAAGTAGCGTCTGACAAAAAGCCTGCGGTCCGTGCTGTCCAGACTTTTAAGCCAGCGGTCAATGATCTCCCCGGTCTCGGCGGCTTCGATCTCCCTCTCCACGTTCTCCCTGGATGGCACACAGTCTTCCAGTTCGCTTAACAGGATCTCCATGCCGTCATAACGTTTCCCGGCATGATCATGCCGGTACCGGTTGATGGACAAGTTCCGGACCACCTTAAGAAGCCACGCTCTAAGCTTCTCCGGCCGCTCTTCCGGCATGGAATTCCACGCTGCCAGATACGTGTCATTGACACATTCTTCCGCATCCTCACGGCTTCCCAGAAGATTTTGAGACACAGAAAGCACAGCCGATCCATATTTCATATCGGTCTCTTTAATAGCCTGTTCGTCTCTGGCCCAGTACAGGGCTACGATCTCATGGTCTTCCATCATGCCGTTCTCCGCTTATGTGTACATGTTTTTCAGGATCCTTTATCTATTAAGTCGCAAAAAAATGTCAGCCATTCCCCTTGTCATTAAAAAAGGTTCCCGAACCATGCCGAAAACCTTTTTGTCAGTCAATAATCAGTCTTTCTCCCGCATCAGGTACAAATACAGGTCTTCCATAGTAGGTCGTACAGTATGTACAGTCCCTTCAGAAGGTGTTTCATCACTCACCACCCGGTACAGGATGCCTTCCGCTGTCCGGTTCAGGTTCGATACCAGTACATCCTCCGGGAAGACCGCTTCCGTCTCTTCCGGAAACAGCACTTCAAAGACCTTTCCATCGATCTCCTGCAAAAGCTCTGCCGGAACGCCCGAGCGGATCAGTTCACCGTGGCGCATGAACAGCGTTTCTCTCGCAATGGATTCCACATCGGATACAATGTGTGTCGCGAGCAAAACGATGCGGTTTCCGGAAATGGTGCTGATGAAGTTCCGGATCCTGATCCTCTCCTGCGGATCCAGGCCTGCTGTCGGTTCATCCAATATCAGGATCTTCGGGTCGTTAAGCAGAGCCTGGGCGATCAGAAGCCGCTGCTTCATGCCGCCCGAATAGCTGCGGATCTTCTTATACCGGTCACCCACCAGGTTTACCACGGAAAAGAGGTCATTGATCTTCTCTTTAGCTTCTTTATGCTTCATCCCTTTCAGACCGGCCATGTACCACAGGAAACGTTCTCCGGTGAAATCATCGTACATGCTCTGCATCTGCGGCATGTAGCCTAAAAGCGTCCTGTAGCTTTCGCCTAAGGTATGAATCTCTTTCCCGTCCAGGAAGATCTCACCTTCATTGGCTTTTAAATTCCCCACGATCAAGTTCATCAGCGTGGTCTTACCGGCACCGTTCGGACCTAAAAGGCCATAAACGCCTTCGGTAAAGGCGTAGCTTAAATCCTTCACCGCGAAGATCTTATTATTCTGATAGGAAAGGGACAGGTTCTTTAATTCCAGTTTCATCATAAACCTCTGTATATTATTCAGAACACAGCGCCATTACTGCTCTGTTTATCTCGTATCTTCTTTCTTTCTCCAGCGTCAAGTCCGTCTGCCAAACGTTACATCTTACTGCAGCGTGACCCCGCCGATCTTCATGATCAGCATGATCACATCGGTGGAAAGCAGATACCCGAACACCACGATCAGCACTGCTGCTCCCATCAGCACCAAGATGGTGGTCATCTCACTCTTCAGTCTCCGCGACAAACTTAGTGAGGCCACGCCCAGCCCCAACAGGGAGAAGAGTCT
>CACZSO010000274.1 GCA_902783795.1 uncultured Eubacteriales bacterium | reverse complement strand
GGCGGATTATTTATCGCAGAAAGCGCTTTCGTTTTAGAACGGGCGCTTTCTGCCGGTTTTGAAGCGGAAAGTGTCCTGTGTGAAGAAAGAAAAACAGAGACAGTAAGGGAGCTTTTAAAAAAAACGCCGGATGTTCCGGTCTATACAGCTCCTGATAATTTCCTGACACAGATCACCGGCTTTCACCTGACACGGGGCATTCTGGCAGCCTGTAAACGGAGGCCTCTTCCGGACATGGAAACAATTCTTTTATCAGCTGACAGGATCGCTGTTCTGGAAGAAGTCGTGAATCCTACAAATGTAGGTGCGATCATCCGCTCAGCGGCTGCCCTGTCGATAGACGCCGTGCTTTTGACCAAGGGATGTGCGGATCCTCTGACCAGAAGAGCCGCCCGCGTAAGTACGGGAAACTGCTTTTTAGAGCCCTGGACATATATTGACGTTTCCTGGCCGGAAGAAGGGATAAAGATCTTACAAGAACATGGCTTTGCTGTTGCTTCTCTGGCGCTTTCCGAAGACGTTATAGATATTTCGGATCCTATACTTAAAAAACAGAAAAAGCTCGCCCTGGTGTTAGGCAATGAAGGCTGGGGACTAGATCGAAAAACCCAGGAATTATCAGACTTTATCGTGAAGATCCCCATGAAGGAAGGAGTAGATTCGCTAAACGTGGCAGCGGCGTCCGCCATAGCTTTCTGGGAAGTATCTAAGAAAGAATGAAACAAAAACAGAAGATATTCATATGTAATTCTGTGAAATATAGAAAAAAGAGAAATAGTAGTTGACAAATACTGCCGGCTATGTTAAAGTTTTTGAATAAAAATTGCAATTAAAGGATAGAGGAGCGGTACTCATCAGTATCCCCGGATCGAAAGACCCGCAGATCTGATCCAGGGAGAAAGGGAATACTGCCGAAGGACGTAAGGCTCACTGCGGAAGCTTAAGTCCTGGGCAGCCGGAGAAGATCCGGCTGACTGTCGCATTTGCGGAGAGCTATGAATTGATTGTAAGCCTTATTCCCGGAATGACCCGGAGATTTAGTGCTGTCGATTGATTTACGGCTGATGCTGATGCATTGGCCGTTTTTTTGCGCGATAAGGCCGACCTTGCATACCATGTCTGCATGGTCATGCATGTGAGACCAACATACGATCGGATGGGCAGCTTGCCCAGCCCATCTGATTTCCTTAATTGCCAAAAAGAAAGAGGAGGAAAAATCATGACAAAGAATCCTGTTTTTAAAGGAGTGGCGACAGCCCTGATCACACCGCTTAATGAACATGGTGTGGATTATGAGAGTTTTGGAAAGCTGATCGACTGGCAGATCGATGAAGGCATCAATGCACTGGTCATCGCAGGTACCACCGGTGAAGGCTCTACACTGACGGATGATGAGCACCGGGAAGTCCTTAGGTATTCTGTGGAAAGAACCGCAGGCCGCGTTCCGGTTATCGCAGGCACTGGCTCTAACGATACCGCTTACGCGATCGAACTGACAGAATACGCCTGTGAAGTTGGCTGTGATGCCATGCTGGTGGTGACGCCGTATTATAATAAAGCGACGCAGAATGGCCTGGTGGCCATGTATCAGGCCATCGCGGATGCATCCACGAAGCCCTTGATCTTGTACAATGTTCCGTCCAGAACAGGCTGTGCCATCGAACCCAGAACCTATGCAAAACTCATGGATCATCCGAATATTGCCGGTATCAAAGAGGCTAACGGGGATATTTCGAAGATCGTGCTGACGGCTTCTTTAGTCGGCGATAAACTCGATATTTATTCAGGCAATGACGACCAGATCGTCCCCATCCTTTCCATGGGCGGCTCAGGTGTCATTTCCGTTCTTTCAAATGTAGCCCCGAAACAGACCGTCGAGATCTGTGACCGCTTCTTTGCAGGCGATGTGGCCGGCGCAGCGAAACTGCAGTGTGAATGGCTGCCGCTCATCAATGCACTGTTCTCCGAAGTGAATCCTATCCCCGTAAAAGCGGCTATGGCTGCGATGGGCTTCTGTGAGAATTTTGTAAGACTGCCGCTGACTCCCATGGAAGAGGCACATGAGAAGGTAATGCTGGACCTCATGAAACAGTATGGTTTGATCTGATAAATGAAAGAGGGGCGTATGAATATAATACTTTCCGGAATAGGCGGACACATGGGCCGGGAGATCGTAACGCTGGCCGGTGAAGGAAAATACGGAGCCTGTATCGTCGGCGGTGTAGACCCGAACGGAGCTTCGTACGAAGACATCCCTGTGTTCAAGTCATTTGATGAGGCAGATCCGTCCTGCGATGTGATCGTGGATTTCTCACATCACAGCGCAACAGAAGCACTGCTTGATTTTGCCGTTTCTCATTCCCTGCCGCTGGTCATAGCGACGACAGGGCAGACTGAAGAGGAACTTAAGATGATCAAAAAAGCTTCAGAAAAGATCCCTCTCTTCTTTGCATCGAACTATTCAGTGGGTGTAGCTCTCCTGGTGGAGCTTGCAAAAAAAGCCGCGTCAGTACTTCCGGACGCAGATATTGAGATCGTGGAGACTCACCACAACAGAAAAGTTGACGCGCCCTCCGGCACGGCACTGACACTCGCGAAAGAGATAGCCTCCGTAAAAGAAAATGCTATGATCAAGACCGGAAGGACCGGTTACGGTAAGCGGGAAAAGAACGAGATAGGTGTCCAGTCTGTCAGAATGGGCAATATCGTGGGGATCCATGAAGTCATAATAGGTACGGCATCCGAGACGATCACCTTGAAGCACGAGGCTCACAGCCGGGCTTTGTTTGCGGAGGGGGCGCTGTGTGCTGCCGCATTTCTGAAAGATAAGCCTGCCGGTCTATATGACATGAAGGCTATGGTCAGCATGTAAGACCGGCTGGTTTATGTATTTGTTTTTAAATTTATGTATGGTTTTATAAGATACAGGGAGAAATAAATGAGAACAGCGATCTATGGTTATGG
>CACZSO010000273.1 GCA_902783795.1 uncultured Eubacteriales bacterium | reverse complement strand
TCCTCAGCCCGTCCTATGGCTTCCTTAAGGGGCATCGGGGCATTGACGGTGGTCATGAGGGAGGAGATGCCATGATCAAAGATCTGTTCGGCGCCTTCTCCCAGAGAACCGCATAGACCTACACAGGGAATGCCTTTTTTCACCGCATGATCTCCCACGCCCTGCATGACTTTTCCAAAACAGCTCTGCCAGTCTGTCCGTCCTTCTCCGGTCACCACCAGATCCACGTCCTCCAGCCGTTCATCCAGATGGATAAGGTCCAGCACCGTTTCTATACCGGAGCGGAGGGTTCCCTTCAGGAAGATCATAAGGGCAGTCCCCAGACCTCCGGCCGCCCCGCTCCCGGGAGTCTCATCCGGATCCTGGCCGAATTCATGGATCAGGACGCTGCGGTAGTGCTGCATGCCGCGTTCCAGCCGGTCCTGAAGGTCAGCATCAGCACCTTTTTGGGCACCGAAAGTATAAGTGGCACCAGTAGGACCTGTGAGGGGATTCGTCACATCGCACATGACGGTAAGGGAGGCTGACAGGATCCTGGGATCCAGGCCGGAAACATCGATGTGTTCTACCTTTTCAAGGTCACAGCCTCTTCCCGGAAGTTCCCGTCCTTCACTGTCCAGAAATTTAACCCCCAACGCCCGGGCACAACCCATGCCGCCGTCATTCGTGGCGCTGCCGCCTATGGCCAGGGCGATGTTCTGATAACCCCGGTCCAAAGCATCTTTGATCAGCTCCCCAGTGCCGTAAGTAGAGGTGAGCCAGGGATCGCGCTCTTTTTCAGAAAGAAGGGGCAGGCCGGAAGCTGCCGCCATTTCGATGACACATCGTCCCTGGTCCAGCTGCCCGTAATAAGCCTGGATCTTCCGGAACAGAGGATCATGTACTTCTGTGAATATTTTAGTCCCCTTTTCCGCAGCGATCACCGCATCAACGGTGCCTTCTCCGCCATCAGCCACCGGAAGGCCCAGGCAGTCGATATCTCCGAAAACATCATGGGCAGCCCGGGTCAGGAGCTGAATAGTCTGTTCACTGCTGAGAGAACCCTTAAAAGAATCAGAGGCAAAAAGGAATTTCATAAACGTCCTCCTAATCTGTTTGGTTAAATTATAGCATTATAAGCAGAAAAAAGTAAACCACAGGTTCAGTTGCAGGACGAAAAGCGTCTGTTATAATGGCGCCAGAGATGAGTAAAATGAGCATACGTATGCCTTGCCGGCTTTTGAGATCATCTCTATGGCCCGGACCTGTAAAATTTTAGATCGCCAGGAAGCAGGCTTAAGAAAATATGCTTAAGATCAAGGAGGCTGGAAAAGGGAAAATGCAGACAGATAAAGCTATTTTTATAATAGATGAGCAAATTATCCAGAATGAAAACTTTCAGGTGTTTGTACGACCGGATCTTCCCTGGACGGAAGAAATGAAAGCGGGGGTTTATCTATTGACCCGGCTGTTTGACGATAAGATCAGTTTTGCTGTCATAGGAGAAGGTGTCTATGCCCCGATATTTGAAGAAGAACGCGGCAGTTTTCAGAAAATGAGCAAGATCGTTAAAGAAAACTGCCGGGATGTTTTCCGGTCAATGCCGGATTTTGTTGTGGATGAAATCGATGATAACATCAAACTTATCACAATGAATGGCGCCGTCTTTTCTTTTGTAGCGGAGGCAAATGCAAAATTGCCGGAGTATCTGCTGCACCGGCAGAAGATCATAGAGTGCTGCGATGAAGAGATCATTTATGGTTTTGTGATGGGAATGGGCGAACCGGAGGATTAAGAGAAGCTAAAATATAAACCGGTGGTTTAATGGATATCTTCAGACGATGTGTTATAATAGCCTGACGGTTTATTTTAAATCTATCATCAAAGGGAGAAAGATGGCGTACAGACTGGTTTTTACTGCAGATGAAAAGAAAGGTGTACAGGTCGCCAATGATCCGGCTTACCTTGCGTCATTGATGTAAGGCCGCGTGTACCCACTGTTTTTGACAAGAGCCATCTCTGCGATATAGACAGGTCTATTTTGCTTAAAAAAACCGTTGCGTAATCCATAAACCTGTGGTACATTATAGGGCACAATAATGAGCCTTGTATCCTTTGGAGGCAGCGGTGTCGAATGCCTGACAAGGCAGAGGGTACAGTAAACGTAACAAAAAGTTATGCATACTCAAAGGAGGCTTATATGAGTTTTGAATATCCCGTTATCGACATGAAAAAAACCGGTGCCAATATCCGCCGCCTTCGTCTGATCAACCATTTAACGGTGAACTACATCAGCGAGGCCCTGGGCTTTACGACAGGGATAGCCGTTTACAAATGGCAGAGGGGCTTAAGCCTCCCGTCGGTGGATAACCTGCTGGCGCTGAGTAAAATGTTTAAAGTTAGCATGAACGAGATATTGATTACGACTCAGGAGGGGGACGAAAGTCCTCTTCCTTTTTTATTTGCAGGTTTGCGCGGAGGCAGTTTCCCAGCCGGAGGCCAGTTTTTCTTCGATCCAGGCCAACGGCTTCAGACCGCTTAAGGTATCAAAGGAGGTGACGCACAGGGCACCTTCTGCGGAGGCCAGACGGGCACAGGTCATAGGGTCTTTGCCCGAGAGCAGTGCTGTCAGGTAGGCTGCGATGGCTGTATCTCCCGCGCCGGCAGCGGAAAGCACCTGGTCCACCTTATAGCAGGGGGCCATGCCTTCGCGATCCGCCCAGATTTCCGCATCCAGCTTCACCCGGCCGCCAATGGCTTCGATGGCCTGTTTATTTCCTGTGTGGTAGTAAATGCCTCTCGTGCCGCATTTGATCATGACACTTTTCGCGCCCAGTTCCAGAAGCTTTTTGGCAAGCGGCGCGGCATCCCGCATCATATCCATAGCCCCTGTAACATCGTCGGATAAAACTGCCAGCGCATCATACCTGGAACGGTCCAGGATGAAGCAAAGCTCTTCGAAGCTTGGGACGATGAAATCCGTATAGGGGAGCACACCTTTAAGGATCGCTTCCCAGTCGGCTTTTCCGGCTTCAGATGATGGGTCAATAGCAGCAAAGTCCAGACTGGTGATCAGGCCATGGGCCTTTGCACGCCGGAAGATGGAGATCAGCTCTTTTCCTTTATCCTGATACATGCTTCTCATTAGCTGCGGGTAGCCGAAATGAAACAGCACCGCATCATCAAACACTTCCTCCGGAATATCGGCGGAAAGAAAAGTATCATTGGCGGCGGGATCATGCAGGAAGATCCGGTCTGTCCCAGGCAGAGCCAGGACGATGGTATAGGAAGTAGCCACGGCCGGATCCATGATCAAGCCGGAAGCACCGTACTGATCGAAGATGCCTATTACCATACGGCCGAAGACGTCCTCACCGATCTTCCCAAGCAAGGTGACATCATTGCCTAATATCTTCAGCGCCAGTCCGGTGTTTGAAACTGCACCGCCGGTATGGACACTGACCCCATCCATGTGTAAAAGCTTCCCCGGAAGCAGTGTAT
>CACZSO010000272.1 GCA_902783795.1 uncultured Eubacteriales bacterium | reverse complement strand
TATGATCTGCTTTATCTTTTATTTCACTGCACCCTGAGCAGGTATGCCAGTGGCTGTTTGCATCAGAGGTCCATTCCGAAGACCAGCTGTGCTCATGCGCCGTGGTCTCCTCCGGTTTCTCTGTCTCAGACTGGCTGGATGAATCAGAGGGCTGTGTCGTATCATCTCCCTGTCCGGTGGCTCCCACGGTGTAACTCAAGGTACTGATCATAAGTACCGCTGCTAATATAATGACAATAAGTTCTTTTACAGATTTTTTCATAGTCCTGCCCTTTTCTGGATTTTTGTTAGACTAGATCACTGTCAGGATATCCCTGATGTCCTTTATCTAAAAAGCATCCTGTTCCGGCTAAAACAACTGTATCTTGTGGTTTTTTCCGAAAAAGGATCATATTTAGTTGATTATAGCACAAACTTCAGAATAATGCTCCTGTTTTTTTAAGAAACAGCAAAAATTATTTTTCTTTCTCTTTCTGCCCGAAAATCTGTGATTCATATAACCCGTAAACCCAGGCTGCCTGCTCTTCTGTAAAGTCATGGAGACTGTAGCGGGCTTCTTTTGCTTCTGTCTGGAACCGGATGATCATAGCTTCATCCAGATCTGGGAACAGAGCCATCAGTTTTTCCGGCATATCGTCTACGTTATACCGTTTTCCCTGTTTTCTCGCAGTACGGCGGATCTCCTCATAGATGGCCACATAAGTTTCTCTTGGGGTCTTTTTCTTCAGCTTCTCATAGGGTTTTCTCTGAGGTCCGTGTTTTTTCAGAACGATACCGATAATGACAGCCGAAAGGATCAGCGGGATAAGAAGCCACAGCCATGAAAACTGCCGTTTATATTTCGTATTATTACCCGGATCTTCCGTGGATTCCTGAGTCATCGACGCCGGTGTTTCTGTTTCTTCCGTACTTTTTCCATCCTTTGTGCCGGAAGAAGCACTGTCAGAAGATTTTCCGGAAGCATCTTTTGAACTTTCCTTCGTAGGTTCTGATGACGTGGGTACCCTGGTGGTTTCCCTGGTCTCTTCCCTGCTGGTGGTCTCCCCACGGATCTCATCCTCTCCCGGCCTTACAGAAATGGACGTCTCTTCCGTTGAGGTGATCTGCTCTTCTTCAGAGGAGGCTGTTGATTCCTCCTCCGGATGACCGGGCAGGAAAGAAAACAGGTTCTGAAGAAAATCCTTATCCACTTTTTCACTGATCCTGTCAAAGGTTTCCTTGTTCGGCTGGTATACCCCGTAATTGACCGTCAGCGCCAGTACAAGGGACAATATTCCGGCCAGAAGGAACAGCTGCAGCGTGACCTTAGCCTGATAAGGCGTCTTCTCATCCATGGCCTCCATGGTACGAAGAGCCCGTCCTGTGAGAAACAAAGAAAGCAGTGAGAACATGGTCACCACTACAGAAATAAGAGACGGTCCCTGCTGCACGGTCATAAAGACCATGAGCGGCAGCAAAAGTACATAGAAAAGATAACCTGCCGGCATCTTTTTCACCGGCACTGCCATGCCGAAAAATACATTTAAGAACCCGTACAGCATAATAAGATGTGTGACCCGGCCCGGCGTTTCTGTCTCCGTTCCTTTGACTGCTTCTAAAAGTGCCAGGATCTCCTGCTTGATCCCATGCCGGAAAATGACCGCCAGTACCAGGTAGATCCCCATAAATATGATCAGGGGGATCATGCCTTTGGGCGACTGCAGCATAAGATAAAGCAGCACGGAAAAGATCAGGAGGCTCACGATAAACTCTAGTTCGCTGACAGCGAGCCCCAAAACGCTTAAGACAATATGGACGCAGCCCCAGCTTAAGATCACCGGCAGCAGCATGGAAAGCAGCAGATCCAGGACCTTCCTGAGGTTTTCATTTTTATCTTTTACCCGACTCTTAAGTTCCGGTTCGCCAAATACAGAGACTGACAAAAAATCCTGCTCATTCCGCTTCATTCTGCCACCTCTTGACCAGCTCTTCAAAGGATTCATCTGTGATGATAAAATCCCTTACAAACACACTGTTCTGGTGCTCTTCCTGAAACTCTGTTTCTATGAAGACCGCATCCACCGGGGAGAATTCTTCCATGAGATGATCCCGGTGCATGGTCTGGTAGATATAAAGGATCGTATCCTGCAGGTCTTTCTTATTCCTGACCTGCTCTTCATAGATCTCTGCGTCTTCATCAGCCCAGAGCAGTAAAAACGGACATTCCTCAGCTAAAAGGGATAAGCCCAGGCCCCAGGTATTCGTAACGATCTGGTGGAAAGATGCCTGAGAACGTTTTCTGAAATCCAGCACCAGCAGGTAAAACTCTGCAGATTCCGTCACAAAATCACGGACAAAAGTCTGTTCTCTTTTAGCGCTCAGTTTGTAGTGGATCCGGTTGATACTGTCGCCGGGCGCATACTCGTGGACCTGGAAAGTCTCGGAAGGATCATTGCCGGCAGCATCGATGGAGACAGAATAATCAGAAAAAACATTGATCTCCCGGTCTCCGGGGATAAAAAGCAGTTCACCCTCGCGGACAGGAAAAACATTGACCGGGACGGCCGCCTGGTTCTTTACAGGAAAGTGAAAAAGCCCCAGAGGATCTGATACTCTAAGGCGTTTCACTGTAATTTTTCCACTGCCGGCATAAGGGATCATCAGGGGGTATTCTGCCTGGCTCTCTCCCTTGGGGAAACATAGTTTTCCTTCTACTTCCTGCCCTTCTGCACTCTGATCATACCGGAATGAAAGGGTGAAGCGCAAAGCATTCAGCGGCAGGATCCCCTCTTTTTTTATGCCCATGATAAGTTTTCCGTCAGAGATCTTAAGGGATACAGAAGCCTTTCTTGCTGAAATAGCTCCCATGATGAGCATGACGAAAAACATCAGAAGCAGTATCAGTCCTAAAATGATCATGGCCGGAGAGCCTGTCAGAAAGGCATAATAGAGCAGGATGATCTCCGCGGCCAGATATAAGGCAATAAACATTATTTTTCTTTCCTCTGCGCCGGTCTCTGGGTCTTTTTCAGGATCTCTTCCAGTACATCCATTTTATCCACATTATCTATACGTGAGCGGCGGTTCATAATGACACGATGGTTCAGTACCGGGATAAACACCGCGGCCACATCCTCCGGAAGCACATAGTCTCTTCCGGCAATATAAGCATAGGAACGGCTCATGGATGCCAGGGCCAGAGATGCCCTGGGTGATCCGCCCAGCTCCACATATGGCTGGTTCCTGGTCTCTTCGACCAGGCGTACCATATAATCATAGACCGCGTCATGGATATAGACGTTACGCTGCTCTTTCTGCATCTGGAGAAGCATGGCCGCTTCCGTGACCTGCTCAGCATCCTTAACGTCTTCCTTTCGTTTCAGGATCTCTATCTCCTCTGCTTTCGTGGGATAGCCCATGGAGACACAGATCATGAACCGGTCCATCTCAGATTCCGGCAGCCTCATGGTACCGGCAGAACCCGCCGGATTCTCTGTGGCCAGCACGATAAACGGTTTCTCGATAGGATAGGTCCTGCCATCCACGCTCACGTGGTACTCTTCCATCACTTCCAGCAGCGCGGACTGGGTCTTCGGCGAAGTACGGTTGATCTCATCCGCCAGAAACAGGTTCGTAAACACAGCACCTTTCTGGAACACCATGGTATTTCTGTCTCTGTTGTATACAGAGAAACCCAGGATATCCGAAGGAAGGACGTCCGGTGTAAACTGCATCCGTTTGAATTTAAGCCCAAGGGCATTAGAAAAAGCCACAGCCATGGTGGTCTTTCCTACACCCGGGATATCATCGATCAGGATATGGCCTTCGGCCAGGACAGCGGAAAGCACCAGCTTCAACGCTTCATCCTTTCCCACGACCACATTTTTCACTTCATTTATAATTCTCTCAGCAACTGCACTGTTACTCATCTGAACACCTCCGCCGATGTAATGGATCTACCTGTACAGTATAAAGCAAAACCCCCGGAAAGGCAAGAGGGAACGCCTTTTCGGGGGAATGCAGCCATGAATAAAGTTCAGTCAAAACTCATATCCGGTGTAATATTCAGTAACATCACTGTCAGGATCTTACTGTAGGCTGAGATATGTTCAAAGACCCGGCCCGGCACGATACTTTCCAGCATATCCAGGTCGTCGAATTCTGTATGGTTGATCTGACCTTCTGTTTTTTCAAAAGCCGGATCTCTGCTGTTGTACATAAAGGCCGCCTCATCGTTGGGATGCTGCTCGTTTCCTTCTGCATTCACCCAGGCATTGGCCTCAAAAAACACATAAGGAATGCCCCACTGATAAAAATAGACCTGGTCAGATCCGCTGGTCCTCGTGGGAGATCTAAAGCTGGCTCTGGACAAGCCTTTCGGGGTCTCGTGCAGTTCAATGCCCAGACCGGCGGCTATACGCTCAGCCATACGAAGACCTCTGGCGCGGATCAGCGTATCTTCTACGTATTCTCCTCCGTACGCATACATCTCATCTCCTGCGCCCAGGCAGTCCAGATTAATATACAAAATGATATTCTCGGGATCTTCATTTGTGACAAGATAGTAGTAAGAACCCGCGTAATCCCTCAGTTCTTCTCCATCCCAGAAGCAGAACTCCATGGTAACGGCTGTATTGATCCCCGCAAATCTTTCTGCCAGTTCCAGCACCATGCCAATGCCGGTCCCATTGTCCTCCGCCCCATGGCACTCTCTCGAATCATAATGGGCGCCTATGACGATCCTTTTTTCAGAGGCGCCTTGTTTCCGGAAGACGTAGTCTCTGATGTGGAACACGTCCTTCCCATTGTCATGATCCCAGTCCAGGATCCTGCCGGCATAGCCATAGCTTTCCATCACCTGAAGGATCCAGGCACCGCAGGCATCCTTCTGCTCCGGGCCGATCTCCGGATTACCGGTCACCCGCCAGCCGAAATGATCACTGATGGTCCTTACATGCCCGTAAGCCGTGGCTCCGTAGTTATAGGCCGGCAATGTAAGATCATAGGATGGGGCCGGTGTCGTAACTGGTTCAGTCCCAGTTGTTTCGGCCGGAGGTGGAACTGTTTCAGATCCGGATGTTTCTGGGGGCAGCGTTTCAACTTCGGGACCAGAGGGCTCTGTCGGCGAGGTCTCAGTTTCAG